>JAUIAZ010000243.1 GCA_030427465.1 Gammaproteobacteria bacterium
TAACGCCGGTAACTGTTTGGCAGGGCATCGGTCTGATTCCCGTGCACAACGATCAGGGGCGGGTTAGAGCCCCCCTGGTGCGCCAGACGCAGCTTGATGCGACGACCGGCCACCATCGGAGGTGGATGGCTGCCCACCGCATCTTCCAGATAGTTGGTCAGCAGCTTGGTGGACCACTTCTTCATGGCCGCTTCATAACACTCGTCAATCGAGCGATACAGATCCCCGACCCCGCTGCCGTGCAGGGCAGAGATGAAATGCAGACGCGCATAGCTGGCAAAGCCGAGTTTGCGGTTGACGTCTGCCTTGACCTGATCACGATCATCAGCTGACATGCCATCCCATTTGTTGACGGCCAGGACGATGGCACGTCCGGCTTCCATGGCAAAACCAAGCAAGTGCAGATCCTGGTCCACGATGCCTTCTCGCGCATCCATCACCAGAATGATGACGTGAGACTCGCGAATAGCCTCCAGAGTCTTGATGATGGAAAACTTTTCGACCGCCTCGTTGACATTTTTGCGACGTCGCACACCCGCTGTATCAATGAGGGTATAAGGCTTGCCATGACGCTCATAGCGGATGTTGATGGAGTCTCTCGTGGTACCCGGCTGGTCGAATACCACGACCCGCTCTTCCCCCAGCAGACGATTAACCAGCGTGGATTTCCCCACATTTGGCCGGCCGATGATGCCGACACGGATACCGCCATCCTCTTCCGGCTCGACTTCTTCATCGGGTGGAAAAGGTGCCAGCACGGTTTCCAGCAAGCTTCGCACCCCCCGGTTGTTGGAGGCGGATATCTGCAGCATGTCCGGAAAACCGAGTGAATAGAAATCCAGTGCAGCCGTGTCTTCACGCAGGCCGTCAATCTTGTTAACCACCAGGAAGATCCGTGACTTGCCCTTGGTTCGTAATTGACGGGCGATGAGGTCATCAGCAGCTGTCAGCCCTTCACGGGCATCCACGACAAACAGCACAATATCGGCTTCATCCATGGCGGTGTAGGACTGCAGGGCCATGGCCGCATCAATGCCCTGCTCTTCTCCGGTGATTCCCCCGGTATCGACCAGGGTGAAACTGCGGCCATCATAAGCCCCTTCGCCGTATTTTCTGTCACGGGTCAGGCCGGCTAAATCTGCCACCAAAGCATCCCGGCTACGGGATAGCCGGTTAAACAGCGTGGATTTTCCCACATTCGGGCGGCCTACCAGGGCAATGACCGGTTTCAACAGTTACTCCTGCTCTTTTTCCCAGAGGCTCAGGTCGCCGTCGTTGCTGAGAATCAGCAGACGGTCTCCCTGTACCAGCATCGGGGCACGGATGCCCTCATCGTCGCCGGGGCGAAATCGTCCGGCCAGTTTGCCTTCAACAATCGTAAAGGCATGAACATACCCCTCAAAATCCGGAACCAGCACATGATCACCCCAGACGACCGGTGCTTCCAGATAACGATAGGACAGAACATCCGAACGCCACAACTCTTCTCCGCTGCGAGAACGGTAGGCAATCAGATCGCCCTCCGGCGAGCTCAGAACCAGACCGTCCCGGTGCAGCGCCAGGTTACTGTAGCTGGATGCATCCGTACCCCAGACAACCTCACCATCATAGGGTCTCAGCTCTACCAGACGCCCCTGGTAGGCGACACTGAGCAGCCGGTTATCCTGCAGCAGGAGATCACTGTCGATATCAACCAGACGCTCCAGCTCCGTTCGTCCACGGGGTGAAGCAACACGACGCTCCCAGAGCAGCTCACCACTGCTGAGCGACAGGGAGATCACCCGGCCATCAGACAGCCCGAAAATGAGAGAACTGCGAAACACCACCGGATAGGCAGCGCCACGCAGGGTCAGTGCCGGTTCATTGGCCACCCGATAATCCCAGCGCAGCAAGCCATCTTCATCACCGTAAGCAGCAATCCGGCCATCAACGGTCAGCACAACCACCTTGCCATCTTCGACCACGGGTAGTACCACCGCCTCACTGCTCAGTTGTCGTGTCCAGCGTAACTCACCGGTCGTCGTATCCAGGCAGATCAGTACACCGCTGTCATCGACCAGATAAAGACGGTCCGGTTTGCCGACCGGCCCTGCCATGATATTCCGTTCAAGCTCAAAATAGGCCAGCTCATCACCGGTTTCCAGGTCGATCGCATACACATCGCCTTCATTGTCGCTGGTCCAGATCTGCGACCCTGACACGAATGGACGCAAATCTGGCAGACGTTCCCCGCTGCCGGCACCGACACCCGTGGACCACAGCTCACGAAAAGTCACGCTTGCCGTAAAATCTTCAAGCTCGGCCGGCGGTGGTCTGACATCATCACTGGAACAGGCACTGACGAGCAGTGCAACAACAATGGATGCCAGAATATGTGGAAGTTTTTTCATCAGGGAATCAGGCTCCCGCCAGATCGTCCAGCTTCATCTGAGCCAGACGGGCGTCGCGGCCTTCCGCCGTAGCCAGGGTAATGGCTTCCCGGTAGGCGGCACGAGCCTCTTCAGCACGCCCTCCGATCTTCAAGAGATCACCCTTGACTTCAGCCAGGTAGCTGCTGAAACCGGGCGCAGAGCTCAATTCCAGAGCCTTCACGGCACCATCCACATCACCCTGGACAGCCAGTGCCCGGGCAAGCCGCACAGCGATCACTGGCTTCAGGGCCGGCTCCTGGTTGTTGGCTGAGGCTTCCTGCAGCAGCGAAACGGCCTCCTGTGGCTGCTCATTTTCCAATGCGACCTTGGCCATAAACAGGCGAGCATAAACACCGTAGCCACTGTCCCCCTGCTCATCCAGAATATCCTTCGCCAGCAGGCTCAGGCTGGCTTCAGCCTCTTCATTGCCAGCACCCAGGGTACCCGTTGATGCATCCAGCAACTGCTGGAATTTCTGCGAAGCCAGAGCGTTTTCTGCGTACTGGTTTTTCTGGTAAGCCTGCCAGCCGAAAATGGCGGTCAGAGCCATGGCCACCCCGACGATGATGCTGGTCCCGTTCTTCTTCCACCAGTCCTTGAGCGCTGCAACCTGCTCGTCTTCGGAACGCACGTAGTCTGTCATTGTTGTTCTCCCTATTACTGCAAAAGTGCTACGACTTGTCTCTGCTTGGTTAAATCAGGCCGTTCAGTTTACCTGGCAAGGCCTCAAAGGCCAGTGTTTCCTGCGCCGCATCGGATCGAAGAGACTTCAGGGTGACCCGGCGATCCGCCAGTTCGCCTTCCCCAATAATCAGAGCATGCACTGCGCCACTCTTGTCAGCCTTTTTCAACTGTGATTTGAAGCTGCCGCCACCATGATGCAACCGGACCCGGATCGAGGGCGAAGCCGCTCGCAGTGCCTCGGCCACTTCAAGTGCGTAACCTTCGGTGCCCGCACCCGCAGCCACAATATAGATATCGACGTTGTTACCCACGGTCTCCGGCAAGAGATTCAGTGACTGCAACAGCAGAATGAGACGTTCAATGCCCATCGCAAAGCCCACGGCCGGACAGGCTTTACCCCCCAGTTGTTCGACCAGCCCGTCATAACGACCACCAGCACAAACCGTACCCTGAGCGCCCAGCGCATCCGTTACCCACTCAAAAACCGTCAGGCAATAGTAATCCAGCCCGCGAACCAGTCTCGGATTGATCTCATAAGGCACAGCCTGCGCGTCCAGCGTACGACACAGGCTGTCAAAATGCGCTTTGGACTCTTCTGAAAGAAAGTCCTCAAAACGTGGTGCATCCGCCAGCAGGCTTTGTGTATGAGGGTTCTTGCTGTCCAGAATCCTTAGCGGGTTAGTGTCCAGACGGCGTTGGCTGTCTTCATCCAGCTGATCTTTCAGGGGTCGCAGAAATTCAAGCAAGGCAGACCGGAAGGTATCACGGCAGGCGGCTGTGCCCAAACTGTTAATCTGCAGGCGTACCTGATCAGCCAGGCCCAGACGCTGCCAGAGGCGGTACGTCATCACGATCAGCTCGGCATCAACGTCCGGGCCATTGAACCCGAAACACTCCACACCAATCTGGTGGAACTGACGATAACGCCCTTTCTGTGGCCGCTCATGACGGAACATAGGACCAGTGTAAAACAGGCGTTGCGTCTGGTTATACAGCAAGCCATGCTCTTCACAGGCTCTGACCACACTGGCCGTGCCCTCGGGCCGCAGGGTCAGGCTATCACCGTTACGATCTTCGAAGGTGTACATTTCCTTCTCGACTATATCGGTCACTTCCCCGATGGAGCGCTTGAACAGATCGGTTGACTCAACGATTGGAGTACGGATTTCCTCAAGGCCATACTGGGCAAACAGTTGCTTGCTGGTATCCTCAAGGTAACGCCATGCCGGTGTATCGGCAGGCAGAATGTCGTTCATACCACGAACGGCCTGTATCCTCGCCACTGTCTTATCCTTTTGCTATGACGTCAGCATCGACGGCTTTTTTGGCGGCCGCCTTCTTGCGAATGAGTGACTCAAACTGATCTACCAGTTCTTCGTTGCTGAGCTTGTGATCCGGTTTGCCATCAATATAGATCAGGTTATTGGGGCTTCCGCCAGCCAGTCCCAGGTCTGCTTCCCTGGCCTCGCCAGGACCATTGACCACACAGCCGATCACCGCCACATCCATGGAGACATCAATGTCTTCCAGCCGCCCTTCCAACTCATTCATGGTCTTGATGACGTCGAAGTTCTGCCTCGAGCAGCTCGGACAGGCAATAAAGTTTATGCCTTTACTGCGCAGTTTGAGGCTTTTGAGAATATCAAAGCCGACCTTGATCTCTTCAACCGGATCCGCCGCCAGGGAGACCCGGATAGTATCGCCAATGCCATCCATCAACAGCATGCCCAAACCGATAGCTGATTTCACCGCGCCGGAGCGGAAGCCACCGGCTTCAGTAATACCAAGGTGCAGAGGCTGCTCAATCTGGCCTGCAATCAATCGATAGGCAGCCACCGTCATAAACACATCGGAGGCCTTTAGACTGATCTTGTAATTCTGAAAGTCATACCGGTCTAGAATATCAATGTGGCGCATGGCGGATTCCACGAGCGCCTCCGGTGTGGGCTCTCCATACTTTTTCTGGAGGTCTTTTTCCAGAGAACCGGCATTTACCCCAATCCGGATCGGTATGTCATGATCACGGGCGCACTGAATCACAGACTGCACGCGGTCTTCACGGCCAATATTACCCGGGTTGATGCGCAGACAGTCCGCTCCCTGCCGGGCAGCTTCCAGAGCGATGCGATAGTCGAAATGAATGTCACTGACCAGCGGCACCGTGACCCGACGCCGGATTTCTCCGAAAGCAGCTGCCGCTTCCATAGTCGGCACTGAAACCCTCACGATGTCGGCACCGGCTTTCTGGAGTGCCTCGATCTGCGCTACCGTCGCAGCCACATCACAGGTTTCAGTATTGGTCATGGACTGAACAGCAATCGGAGCGTCTCCTCCAACCGGAACACTGCCCACGTGGATCTGCCTGGATTTACGACGTTTGATCGGTGATTCCTGATGCATCAATCCTGCTCCCAGCTAAACTCAACCCGGTTATTCCTGATCGGGTAACTCTGAAAATTCACGGGGGCACCGTCAATCG
>JAUIAZ010000009.1 GCA_030427465.1 Gammaproteobacteria bacterium
TGCAGCAGCAAACGCGGACACTCAAATTGGCTGGCAAAAAAACGGTTATGCCGCCCCTTGCCATAGCTGGTGTCGCCAATGATCGGGTGGGCCAGCGATTTCATGTGCCGGCGTAGTTGGTGGCGACGCCCGGTCATCAGGGTCAGGCGGGCCAGTGAATAGCGGCTGCTGGGGTATTTGTCTACGGCAAAGGGCAGTTCGCATTGCGCCAGACGCTGGTAGGCCGTGGTGGCACTCTGTTCTTCTGCTGCAGCCGGCCCGGTGCGCCGGTCATGGTCATCACGGATGCGCTTGAGGGGCTTGTCGATCACGCCCTTGTCAGGCAAAACGCCGCGAACCACGGCCAGATAAACCTTGAGAGAGGTGTCTGCCTGCAGGGCCGCCACGCAAGGAGCGACCAGTGTGCGATCCAGGGCCAGTAGCACCAGCCCTGAAGTGGGTTTATCCAGGCGGTTGACCGCAAAGACTTGACGACCCACCTGATCCCGCACGCGCTGAAGCAGGAAATCGGTTTCATGACGGTCTATCTCGCTGCGGTGCACCAGCAGGCCAGCGGGCTTGTTCACCAGCAGCAGGCTTTCATCCTGATAAATAATGGGAATAGTCATACGGGAATTGTAAAACGACAGGCGAAAAAAAACCCGCCGAAGCGGGTTTTTGGTTTAAGCGGATGAAGTTACTGGATAACCGCATCATTGGTGATGGTAATGCCAGTGCCGCTGCTGGCCACAATGCTGACTGCCTGTGCTACCATTTCAGCAAACGCCGCAGTCTCCTCAGCGGTTCCGGATGAAGGATAAGCCGGTGTGCCATGAAACCCTTCGGTGTATCTGACACCTGCGGGGCCAGCAAACGCGTTGGCTCCTGCGCCCGAGATAACCGTCGCATTGCTTAGCCGGATAAGCGGCTCGGTTCCGGCGAGATTGGACGCCGATGCTGTAGTTAAAACCGGATCCGGCCACGCGCTGTTGGGGATGGTCGTGTCACCCACTACCTCTGTGAACAGCGCATTAATGGCATCTTCTTCGTAGCGTTCCATGAAGTTCATTGGGTCAACCGTGTCGACAGTCGCCTGGAATACATTTAGATAGGCTTCCAGGCTGCTATCACCAGGTACAATGCCCGCTGCGGCTGCAAGTCCGGCCAGAACCCTGGGCGCGAAGGACTGCGAATTTTCAATCAAGCGCGTCAGTCCACCGCCTGGAGTCAACATGTTCGAGGCTGTTATGTCATCGTCTGTGGTCGCCGTACGACTGGTGACACCAACAAATGGCATGCCGTTTACCGTCCCTAAAGAGTGGCCTATGAAGTACACATCTGGGTTTGCTGCAATGTCCGTTGTTGAGTCGTCGTTCAGATCAAATGTGCCTAAGGACAGACGCAGTTCCAACAGATCCAGAACTTGCTGTCGCAAGTTGTCTCTACTCGCGAGGAAGTTGGTCAGATTGAGAAACAGACTACCGGACTCACCCTCGTCTGTGGTGACGTTGGTATCCATATCTACGGGGCGTGCAGCCGCGTTCGCCTTGAAGTCAAAGTGTCTTTCGTCATCAGTCCGGGCCAGACCAGCAACTGTGCTACCCGCATTGGCTACGGTGCTCTCAAGAACAAGCGCACCGCCCAGAGTAGCTGCAGCTCCAGCAACATCACCATCACAACCGCCAGTTAGAACAATACCGGTAGCGGTTTGAATCTGGGTCGCATCTGAAGGGTCAGTGATTGTGATCGCACTACAGGCGGGATCAATAGTGACCAGATAACCGACACTAAACGTGCCATCCACGACGGCCTGCGCATTGGCTGGGTCCTGCCCGCCGACGGTGAGTAAGGTTTGTGCAAGATCGAGCTGATCCGCTTCAGTAAAGGCGCTTACACCATGAAGGGGTTGATCAATCGCGACCACGGCAACGTCCTGGCCCAAACCCTTGAGACCCGCAACGAGTGCTGTGCCAAAGGCCAATGAAGCTGAGCGATCAGTAGTAATCCCATGTTGGAAAATTACTGTTTTGCTGATCGGACCGGCAGGTGTGCCATCCGTAGCCGACGTGCCCGGATACATGACGAGCACTGGAATATCAACGTCAGCAGACTTCTTCGGGAATGGGAAGATATAGTTGACAGCCGTGGAAACGCTGCTGTCTGCCTGCGGAATATTTAGTCCGGCACTCGCAAAAACGCCATTCAGCTGTGTAGCCAGAACATCATCAGCCAGCCAGTTAGAATCTGTCAGTGGAGAGCCATCCGTACCGTTTGGAACACCCAGATAGTAGGGGATGCTCATGCTTCCCTGCGCTACGAATACGTTAGCCGGATTGGCGCCCAGAATCGGTGAAAGCAGCGCTGAAACCTGAAGCGCATTGGTCTGGGAAGTGAATGATGGCGCTGTAGCAGCCCCCGTGGGGTCAGGGAAGTCCACTGTCAACCCACCCGGCAGTAAGCCCGCTTCCAGTGCAGCAACCAGGTTGTCGCCCGCGCAGGTGAATCTCGCAGCTCCGGCCGGTGCCGCATCACAGGGTGCGAGTGCACCGTTAACACTGGAGGGTAACCAGGCAGCATAAGCCGTTGTAACTTCAGTCAGAATGGTACCAAAGTCTGAGGCTCCCCCTGCTATCGCTGTGGCTGCCGCAGTATTCTTAACCAGGTCTTCCAGCCTGTCAGCGACCCAGGATCCGGGCTCGGCAATGTAGTCCAGAACCTGGGCATCATCGGAAGTTGTAAAGCTGTAAGACATCGCGATGTTTTCGACACCCAGCTCTGCGCCGGGCCTTGCTGTATTCGCCACCGCTGTAAAATAGCCCAGGGCAGAAGGTTCCCACAAACCATTAACAACAGCGCGAACGGGATCCAAGGCCGTCGAAGGCAATGCAAAATCGGTATCGGTGATATTCAGGTAGGATGGAGACTGCACAATCTGGTCGCCGTTCACATCCAGGATATCATCGGCGATGACCACCAGGTATCTCGAGCGCGGATTGAGCGGCTTCATCAGATTGATTCGGATATAACTGGTGCTGTCAAACTCTTCCACGGTCACGACATAATCCGGGTCTGTCAGCCTTTGCCCGATTTCAGCTGTTGCTGCTGCCTGAGCTGCTCCAGCAGCTATTCCATTAACAGCTGCGTAGCCGCCGATTGCACTAGGGTTGCCATTAGCGGCACCGAACATCAGCCCCTCATAAACGGTGGGTGCTTCTTGCCCTGACAGGCCTGTTACGGGGTCTCCGCTGGCGTATACGAGTTCTAACAGAAATACATTCTGATTAGGGTTTGGAATGCCGGGAAGTGCTACCAGAGCTCCGTCAACACTTGATTCATCAAGCGTTCCCTCAATGCGAATGTCGATAGGTGCCACCGTCGACGCACCACTTATCTCATTCAGTGCAGTTGTTACAGGTGGTTGTGTGTCACTTACGGCAAAAGTTCCATCTCCGGCAGCTGAGTCGAAAATCAGGTCGTTGGGAATTGGCAAATCGCTGGTCACAGGATTGAACGTAGGCCAGGTTCTGCCCTCGAAACCAGCGATGACCTCTGCAAAGTCCCGGTTTTCACTGGTGGCTTGACCTGGGTTGACCTCAATCACATTGGTTGCGCCAGCATTGGCGCTGGAACTGTCATTGCTGCCGCAGCCTGCCAGCACCAGGGCCGAGGCGACTGCCACACTGAGAGCGGATTTCTTAAACATAGGAGTCAGATTCCTTTTATTTTACTGTTCAGTGACCGATCAAATTGTGCCCGTGCAAACGGAACAATCCATTTATCCAAGCATAGGCCATAAATTGGCGTGGCGAAAAGAAATTACAGAATTTCGGCGGACACCGTCGGTCCGTTGATCTGTACAGGCCATGCTGCTTGCCAAATCGTTGCCTAAGTTTAGTTCAGCTTCCGGAAAATGCAGAAGTGGCCAGAGCTGCCTCCCGCTTGCGCTTTTTTGTTATAATGTCGCTCTTGTATCACGAGTCTGGCCGGCTTCACTGGCCACTGCCTAACCAACAGAGAGAGCACACAGACCCATGACCACGGTAATCCGCCAGGATGATCTGATTGAAAGCATCTTCGACGCCCTCCAGTTTATTTCCTACTACCACCCCAAGGATTTCATTCAAGCTGTGCACGCGGCTTACCAGCGCGAGGAAGCACCGGCAGCCAGGGATGCTCTGGCGCAGATCCTTATTAACAGCCGCATGTGTGCTGAGGGGCACCGCCCCATCTGTCAGGATACCGGGATTGTGACAGCCTTCCTCGACATCGGCATGGATGTGAAGTTCGAGGGCGACATGAGCGTGGAAGATATGGTCAATGAGGGGGTCCGTCGCGCTTATAATCACCCGGATAATGTACTCAGAGCTTCTATCCTGGCCGATCCCGATGGTGCCCGGAAAAACACCAAGGACAACACACCCGCGGTCATACATATGAAAGTGGTGCCGGGGAACAAGGTATCTGTTCACGTGGCAGCCAAGGGCGGTGGCTCCGAAGCCAAAACCAAGTTTGCCATGCTCAACCCCTCCGACTCCGTCGTGGACTGGGTGCTGGAGCAGGTGCCCAAGATGGGTGCTGGCTGGTGTCCGCCCGGCATGCTGGGTATTGGTATTGGCGGAACGGCCGAGAAAGCCATGCAATTGGCCAAAGAAAGCCTGCTGGATCCGATTGATATTCAGGACCTGAAAGAAAAGGGCGCATCCAACCGGGCCGAAGAACTGCGTCTGGAGCTTTTTGAAAAGGTCAACAAGCTCGGAATCGGTGCTCAGGGCCTGGGTGGTCTGACCACCGTGCTTGATGTCAAGGTACTGGATTACCCAACCCATGCGGCCAACAAGCCCATCGCCATGATCCCGAACTGTGCGGCGACCCGCCACGCGCATTTCACTCTGGATGGCAGCGGGCCCTCGCTGCAGACTCCGCCAGACCTGTCAGACTGGCCGGAAATCACCTGGGAAGTGAGTGACAGCGTGCGTCGCGTGAATCTGGACACCGTCACGCCGGAAGAGGTGCAGACCTGGAAGCAGGGGGATACGATTCTCTTGTCGGGCAAGATGCTGACCGGGCGCGATGCGGCGCACAAGAAGATGGTTGATCTGCTTGCCAAAGGTGAGTCATTGCCGGTGGACCTCAAGGGACGCTTCATTTATTACGTCGGGCCGGTAGACCCCGTAGGTGATGAAGTCGTAGGGCCGGCGGGGCCGACCACGGCGACCCGCATGGACAAGTTTACCCGCACCATGCTGGAAGAAACGGGTCTGCTGGGCATGATCGGTAAATCTGAGCGTGGCCCGGTAGCCATAGACGCCATTCGCGACAATCAGGCGGTTTACCTGATGGCTGTAGGTGGCGCTGCCTACCTGGTATCCAAAGCCATCAAATCATCCAGGGTGCTGGCCTTCCCGGAATTGGGAATGGAGGCTATCTACGAGTTTGATGTCAAAGATATGCCTGTGACCGTCGCCGTAGACAGTGGCGGTCACTCGGTGCACATCAGCGGTCCGGCCGAATGGAAACAGCGTATCGAAGAGCAAGCCATTAATATCATGGAGTAAACCGATGCCCGATAAGGTCTGTGAAGCCTGCCGTGAAGATGCTGAAAGCCTCTCTGATGAGGCTATTCAGCAGGAGCTGGTGAAAACCCCGGGTTGGGATCTGAAGCCCAGGGGCGATATTCCCGTGATAAGCCGTCGCTATGAATTCGATGACTTCGTATCGGCTCTGGCCTTCACCAATAAGGTGGGGGCTCTGGCTGAGGGGAAAGGGCATCACCCGGAGCTGATAACCGAGTGGGGGGCTGTCACTGTAAGCTGGTGGAGCCACAGGATCCGGGGGCTTCATGAACTGGACTTCGTGATGGCCCGGCAGACCGACACCTTGGCTGACGCCTGAACCCTAAGGAGTAACTATGGAACACACCTACCGGCTGGTCATTGCCTGCCCGGACCGGGTCGGCATCGTGGCGAAAGTCTCTGCCTTCCTTGCGACCTACAATGGCTGGATTGTAGAAGCCAGTCATCATGCGGATCGCAGTCTGGGCTGTTTTTTCATGCGGACTGAGATCAAGGCTGACAGTCTTCCCTTCGATCTGAAGTCTTTTCACATCGCCTTCGAGCCGATTGCGCGGGAATTTGACATGCGCTGGCACATCTCTGACAGCCAGAAGAAAAAGCGCATTGTCCTGATGGCCAGTAAGGAAGCCCATTGTCTGGCAGATCTGCTGTATCGCTGGCAGGCCCGGGAGATGGACGGAGAAATCGTGGCGGTGCTGTCCAACCATGACGACCTGAGACGTATGGTGGAATGGCATGACATTCCTTTTCACCACATCCCCGTCACGCCGGATAACAAGCCGGAAGCTTTCGCAGAAGTCGGCCGCCAGATCGCCCACTATGAGGCCGATGTGATCGTGCTTGCGCGTTACATGCAGATTGTACCTTCCGAGCTGTGCGAGCAGTACGCGGGTCGCATCATCAACATCCACCACAGCTTCCTGCCTTCCTTCGCGGGTGCCAGACCTTACCACCAGGCCTTTCAGCGCGGCGTGAAACTGATTGGTGCCACATGCCACTACGTGACACAGGATCTCGATGAAGGACCGATCATTGAGCAGGATGTGATCCGGGTGAACCACAGTGATGCGGTTGAGGAAATGGTGCGGCTGGGTAAAGACGTGGAAAAGGCCGTGCTGGCCAGAGGCTTGCGCTACCACCTGGAAGATCGGGTGATCGTTCAGGAAAACAAGACTGTTGTGTTCGCCTGAACCGTTATAAACTGGGGCTCCTAAAACAAGAAAAGTCAGGAATCGCCCCATGCTCAAGTCCGTAAAGGTTCGAGACTACATGGCAGAAGGTGTGATCACCTTCAGCCCCGAAACAGACCTGTTCCAGGCCATCAAGGTGCTGCAGGCCAACCCGATATCGGGCGCCCCTGTGGTGGATGCCGATCATCTGCTGGTCGGTATGGTTTCCGAAGTGGACTGCCTGAAGGCCATCATCAGCGGTAGTTATTATGACTACGAAAGCCTGGGTGGAACTGTCTCGGAGATCATGTCGCGCAAGGTCGACACGGTCGGGCCAGAGGATGACATTCTGGCAGTCGCCGATCGCTTCATCGGTGACCGAAGGCGGCGTTTTCCCGTCGTTGAAGAGGGGCGGCTGGTTGGCCAGATCAGCCGCAAGGATATCCTCCGTGCCGTTAGCGATTTCGTTTCACCCGAGCAGATTCACTATGCCGGAGTGGGTGGTCGCTAAGCTCCTGAATCTTCAGGTTAAGTTGTTGCTGTCCGCTGCCGTTTCGTGTGGCTGGGGCAGTATGATATTATCCCCCGTTTGGTGTCGTGAGACGCCCGATAATGGTTCTGAGGAATAACAATCCCTATGGCTGAACTCGCCAAAGAAATCCTGCCTGTCAACATCGAAGACGAACTGAAACAATCCTACCTTGATTACGCCATGAGCGTAATCGTCGGCCGCGCCTTGCCGGATGCCAGAGACGGACTCAAACCGGTTCACCGGCGTGTGCTTTTCGCCATGAGTGAGCTGGGTAACGACTGGAACAAAGCCTACAAGAAATCTGCCCGTGTGGTCGGCGACGTGATTGGTAAGTACCACCCTCACGGTGACTCGGCGGTGTACGACACCATTGTGCGGATGGCGCAACCCTTCTCGCTGCGTTATCCGCTCATTGATGGACAGGGCAATTTTGGATCCATTGACGGAGACAGCCCGGCAGCCATGCGTTATACCGAAATCCGGATGGCCAAGATTGCGCATGACCTGCTGGCAGATCTGGGGAAGGAGACAGTCGATTTCGCGCCCAACTACGATGGCAGTGAGCAGATTCCCGTGGTATTGCCCACCCGGGTGCCAAACCTGCTGGTCAATGGCTCCTCAGGGATCGCGGTGGGTATGGCAACCAACATTCCGCCGCATAACCTCACTGAAGTAGTCAGTGCTTGCCTGGCCATGCTCGAACGGCCGGAAATCACCGTCGATGAACTGATGGAGTATATTCCGGGGCCCGATTTCCCGACTGCCGCGATCATCAACGGTCGTGCCGGTGTACTGGACGCCTATCGCACGGGGCGCGGACGAATCTATATCCGGGCCAGGTACGAGATCGAAGCCATGGACAAAGGGGGCAAGGAGCGCATTGTCTTCACCGAAATCCCCTATCAGGTGAACAAGGCGCGTCTGGTTGAGAAGATCGCTGAACTGGTCAAGGAGAAGAAGCTGGAAGGCATCACCGAGTTGCGGGACGAATCCAGCAAGGAAGGGATCCGCGTGGTGGTAGAGCTGCGCCGGGGTGAAAATGCTGAAGTGGTGGTGAATAACCTGTTTGCGCAAACCCCGCTGGAGACGGTTTTCGGTATCAATATGGTGGCACTGATCAATGGAGAACCGCGGATTCTGAATCTGCGGGAGTGCCTGGAATGCTTCATTCACCATCGTCGCGAAGTCGTCACCCGCCGTACCATTTATGAATTGCGACAGGCGCGTGAGCGTGGCCATATTCTCGAAGGGCAAGCGGTCGCGCTGTCCAATATTGATCCGGTTATTGCGCTGATCAAGTCTTCTGCCAACGGCGCGGAAGCCAAAGAGCGCCTGATGGCGCAGGGTTGGCAGCCAGGCACGGTTCTGCAGATGCTGGAAAAATCCGGGGCGGAGTCCTGCCGTCCGGATGACCTGCCAGCAGAGTATGGCCTGCGAGATGGTCAGTATTACCTGAGTGAGGCGCAGGCCCAGTCCATCCTGGACATGCGTCTGCAGAAACTGACCGGCCTGGAAAGTGAGAAAATCCTGGCGGAATATCGCGAAATCCTGGATCGCATAGCCGAACTGCTGTCCATCCTGCGGGAGCCGGATAAACTGCTGCAGGTTATCCGTGAAGAACTCGAAGCCATTCTGGAAGAGTATGGCGACGAGCGACGCACAGAAATACAGACCTCGCGCCGCGACCTCACCGTTGCCGACCTGATTCCGGAAGAAAGCGTGGTCGTCACGCTCTCTCACCGGGGTTACGCGAAGAATCAGCCACTGGCCGACTATCAGGCGCAGCGCCGGGGCGGTCGTGGCAAATCAGCTACCCAGATGCGCGATGAAGACTTTGTTGAGCGGCTGCTGGTGACCAATTCTCACGACACGATTCTGTGTTTTACCACGGCGGGCAAGGTGTATTGGCTGAAAGCCTACGATATTCCACAAGCCAGCCGAGGCTCCAAAGGTCGGCCGATCATCAACATTCTGCCTTTGGGTGAGGGCGAGCGGGTGACCACCCTCCTTCCGGTCAAGCATTTTGATGAAGATCACTACGTGTTTATGGCAACCCGCCAGGGAACGGTCAAAAAGACGACGCTGGAAAGCTTCAGCCGGCCTCGCTCCAATGGTCTGATTGCACTGGATCTCGACGAAGGCGATACCCTGGTCGGTGCCGCGATTACCAATGGCGAGTGCGATGTCATGCTCTTCAGCAGTGGAGGCAAGGCGGTGCGTTTCCCAGAAGACAGTGTGCGCGCCATGGGGCGGACCGCCCGTGGTGTGCGCGGTATCCGCATGCAGGAAAGCCAGGAAGTGGTATCCCTTATCATTCCGGATGAAAACACCTTCATCCTGACTGCCAGCGAGCGGGGTTATGGCAAGCGCACCCCCATCGCCGACTTCCCCACCTACGGTCGGGGTAGTCAGGGGGTTATCGCCATTCAGTGCACCGACCGGAACGGTAGTCTGGTCAGTGCGGTGCAGATTGTTGCCGCTGATGAAGTCATGCTGATCAGCGATCAGGGTACGCTGGTCCGAACCCGGGCCGAGGAAATATCCGTCGTCGGACGGAATACGCAGGGGGTTCGTCTGATCCGGCTTTCCGACAGTGAGAATCTGGTCGGTGTTGAGCGTATCGAAGAAGCGCTGCTGGATGGGGAAGAGCTGGTAGATGAAGATGCGCTGGAAGCCGGGGCAGAAGATCCTGCCGAAGCTGCGGCTGACCAGACGGCGCCAGAACAGGACGCTGGCGCTCAGGGTGAAGGAAACGAAGATAACGGAGATCAGGAAGTATGAGCCATCGGGTCGATAATTTCTGTTCCGGGCCTGCCGCTCTGCCGACAGCGGTTCTTGAAAAAGCCCAGGCCGAACTGTTGGACTGGCAGGGCATGGGAGTTTCCGTCATGGAGCTCAGCCATCGCAGTCAGGAATTCCAGGCCGTTTGTGATACTGCCGAGAAAAACCTCCGGGATCTGCTGGGTATTCCCGTCAATTATCGCGTGCTCTTCCTGCAGGGTGGGGCCACCTTGCAATTTTCTGCCATTCCGCTGAATCTGGCCAGTGCCGGGCAGGTGGCGGATTATATCGACACGGGAATCTGGTCGCGTAAGGCTCTCGCCGAAGGTAAGCGTTATTGCGCTGCCCGGGTGGCCGCCAGTGCAGATGCCAGCGGCTATACTTCGGTGCCTCCGGAAAGTCAGTGGCAGCTGAGTGACAAGGCTGCCTATGTGCACATCACGCCCAATGAAACCATTGGTGGCGTTGAGTTTGACTGGATTCCCGAAACCGGCGATGTCCCGCTGGTCGCTGACCTGTCATCGACCATCCTGTCGCGCCCTCTGGATGTCAGTCGTTTCGGGCTGATTTATGCCGGCGCACAAAAGAACATCGGTCCGTCGGGGCTGACGGTGGTCATTGTGCGGGAAGACCTCCTGGACCGCGCGCAGGAGGTGACCCCGACACTGCTCAGCTATCGGACGCAGGCCGATAACGGGTCCATGTACAATACACCCCCTACGCTGGCAATCTACCTGGCCGGACTGGTTTTCGAGTGGCTCAGGGAGCAGGGTGGCCTGAGCGCCATGGCGGAGATCAACCGTCGCAAGGCAGCCAGGTTGTATGCCTATATCGACGAGTCTGACTTCTACAACAATCCCATTGAAGTCAGCAGCCGTTCCTGGATGAATATTCCGTTTACCCTGGCCGATGATCAGCTCAACGGTCGCTTCCTCAATGAAGCCGAGGAATCCGGTCTGCTTAATCTGCAGGGGCACCGGTCGGTGGGCGGTATGCGTGCCAGTATTTACAATGCCATCAGCGAAGATGCCGTTGGAAGGCTGATAGGCTTTATGGATGAATTTGCCAGACAGGTCAGATAGCGATGGCTGAACAGCTTCCCACCCTGCAGGAATTGAGACAGCAAATCGACAGCCTGGACCGGCAGATCATGGAGCTGGTCAGCCAGAGAGCCCGCTGTGCCCAGCAGGTAGCCGAGGTCAAACTGCAATCAGGCGATGTCAGTACTTTCTACCGGCCCGAACGGGAAGCCCAGGTTCTCCGGCGCATCATGGAGCAGAATCCGGGCCCCTTGCCGGCCGAAGAAATGGCCCGCCTGTTCCGGGAAATCATGTCGGCCTGCCTGGCCCTGGAAAAACCGGTCAGTGTGGCCTTTGCCGGACAGGTGGGCAGTTTTGCCCATGCAGCAGTGCTCAAGCACTTCGGGCGTTCGGTGGCAGGAACGCCGCATGCAGGCGTCAATGACGTGATTCGTGAAGTGGAGGCCGGGCTGGCGCAGTTTGGTCTGTTGCCTGTAGAGACCTCCCGCGAAGGTACGTTGGGGCCGACTCTGGATATCTTTTTCCGCAGCCGCCTGCGAGTCTGTGGGGAAGTTCAGTTGCGCACCCACCACCACCTGTTGACCCAGGATCTGGATAGCCTTTCCGAAGTGAAGCGGGTCTATGGCTTGCCTTGGGTGTTCTCGGCCTGTCGTCTCTGGCTTGATGAGTACCTGCCGGATGCCGAATACCTCCCGGTCAACAGCTATGAAGAGGGTGTGCAGAAGCTGCAGAGTAGCGGTGCCGCTCTCATCGGGGGGCAGCCCTGTGCAGATCAGTTCGACCTGCAGATACTGGCTCCCAATATCGAAGACTACCCGGATCAGACCGCCCGCTATCTCGTGGTTGGGTACCAGGAAACACCCGCGAGTGGTCGGGACAAAACCGCGCTGCTGGTGACATTGAAAAATGAGGCCGGGGGCCTGTATGAAATGCTGGAACCTTTTTACCGGCATCAGGTGAGCCTGGCCAGGATCGACTCCCGCCCATCGCCACTGGGGGAAGGGCGGTGTCATTTTTTCATGGATCTCTACGGTCATGAATCCCAGCCGCAGATGGCCGAGGCCCTGAAGGATCTGGAAAGTATTGCTGTGGATGTCCGGTTGCTGGGGTCATACCCGGAAGCTGTCCTGTGAGACTGGCATGACTCTGGATTTCTCCGCGTTGGCTGTCCCGTCCGTCAGGTCACTGAAGCCCTATGTACCGGGGAAACCGGTGGAAACCCTGCTGAGAGAGTATCGGCTGGACCGGGTAGTGAAGCTCGCCAGTAACGAGAATCCCCTGGGACCTTCACCGAAGGCCTTACTTGCGGCAGAGGCAGCACTCGGGGAGGTGAGTCGCTATCCCGATGGCGAGAACTACCGTCTCAAACAGCGGCTGGGTGCAGAACTGGGTGTGGAGCCCGCCTGTCTGACCCTGGGCAATGGCTCCAATGATGTCCTTGATATCATAGCCAGGACTTTCTCTGGACCGGGTTGCGAAGTGGTAGTTTCTGAATTTGCCTTCGCCATCTACGGGCTGGTCTCCCAATCTGTCGGTGCCAGCGTGCGGGTCGTACCTGCAAAGGCGTGGGGGCACGACCTGGATTCCATGGCTGCTGCGGTTACGCAAAGAACCCGTCTGATCTATCTGGCTAACCCCAACAATCCCACGGGTACCTGCTTCAGTGACCAGGCGCTGCGAAACTTTTTGACCAAAGTCCCGCGCCAGGTGCTGGTCGTACTGGATGAAGCATACTTTGAATATCTCGACCCGAAGTGGGAACTAGATGGCATCAAGTATCTCTCCGCCTTCCCGAACCTGATCATTTGCCGCACCTTTTCCAAGGCATACGGCCTGGCGGGGCTGCGAGTCGGTTACGCCCTGTCACGACCCGAAGCGGCTGAACTGATGAACCGGGTGCGGCAGCCTTTCAATGTCAACATGGTTGCTCAGGCGGCAGCACTCGCGGCACTGGATGACGTCAACCACCTGCATACCGGAGTGGCCCTGAACCATTCCGGCATGCAGCAGCTGGAAGTCGGGCTCACGGCACTGGGGCTGGGCTGGATTCCCTCCAGTGCGAATTTTCTGGCGGTAAACTGCGGTTCCGGCGCGATGCAGATTCATGAGGCCTTGCAGGCTCTTGGTGTGATCGTAAGGCCTCTGGCGGGCTACGGTATGCCGGAGTTCTTGCGTGTATCGGTTGGACTGGAAGAAGAGAACGCATACTTTCTCAAGGTCATGGCGCAGATCCTCGGAAAGGAGCCTGCCTGATGCCGGCACGGCGGAGCATCGGTATTATCGGGCTGGGCCTGATCGGCGGCTCATTGGCATTGGCCATCAAGGCGGCGAGGCCTGAAACCCGAATTCTTGGAATCGACACGCGTCAGGCAGATGTGGATCTGGCTCTGCGGCTGGGCGCTATTGATGTGGCCAGTGAAAGCCCGGCCACTCTGGCTGAGCAAGCCGATGTGCTGGTGCTGGCAACACCGGTCGGAGCGATCCGGTCGGTGTTACAACAGTTGGCACCAGCATTGCGGGCGGATCAGATCATTACCGATGTGGGCAGCGTCAAAGGCGTAGTGGCAGAAGCCTTTATTGATGTGTTCGGACGCATACCGCCTTACCTGGTCATGGGGCACCCGATCGCCGGCTCGGAAAAGAGTGGTATGGCGGCTGCAGATGGTAGCCTTTACCGTGACCACAAAGTCATTCTGTCTCCCTACCCGGAGACAGACCCTGCTGCACTGGCCTTCGTCCGGGCACTCTGGCAGGATCTGGGCGCTGAGGTTCTGGAAATGGATCCGGCGCGACATGATCGTGTACTGGCATCCACCAGCCACCTGCCACATCTGCTGGCTTTTTCTCTGGTGGACACCCTGGCCGGAAAAGACGACAGCCGGGAGATATTCCGGTACGCTGCGGGCGGCTTCCGGGATTTTACCCGGATCGCGGCCAGCGACCCGATCATGTGGCGTGATATCTTTCTCAACAATCGCGCTTCGGTGCTTCAGGCCATTGACCAGTTTACCGAAGGGCTTCAGGCTTTGCGCCAGGCCATTGATGAGGCGGATGAACACCATCTGATGGGCGTGTTTACGCGGGCCAAAGCCGCCAGAGAGCACTTCACCAAAATGTTGGAACACCAGTCGTATAAAACTATGAACAGTAACCAGAATATTCAGTTTCGTGCCCGTCCGGGCGGCACGGTCACCGGAACCATCCGTGTACCGGGGGACAAATCCATCTCGCACCGTTCCATCATGCTGGGCTCCCTGGCTGAAGGCCGTACTGAGGTTGAAGGGTTTCTTGAAGGGGAAGATGCCCTGGCGACACTTCAGGCCTTTCGCGACATGGGCGTTGTGATTGAAGGGCCCGACCGGGGCAAGGTTACGGTGCACGGCGTGGGTTTGCATGGCCTCAAGGCGCCGGCAGACAGTCTCTACGTCGGCAACTCCGGGACCTCTATGAGACTGCTGGCTGGGCTTCTGGCCGGACAGTCCTTCAATACCGAGTTGACGGGGGATGACTCGCTGAGCAAGCGGCCCATGGAACGGGTTGCCAAGCCTCTGAGACTGATGGGCGCAGACATCGAAACCGGTGAGGGAGGGCGCCCGCCTGTGAGAATCCGGGGCGCGCAAAGTCTCAGGGGTATTCACTATGACATGCCGATGGCGAGCGCCCAGGTCAAGTCAGCGGTTCTGCTGGCGGGATTGTATGCAGAGGGCGAAACGTCGGTGACGGAACCGGCACCGACCCGCGACCACAGTGAGCGCATGCTGCGTGGTTTCGGATACAACGTCCTGACTGAGGGAAACCGGGTCACGCTCAAGGGCGGCGGGCGTCTTCAGGGTACTCGTATTGACGTCCCCGCAGACATCAGTTCGGCTGCCTTTTTCCTGGTAGCAGCGAGTATCACGCCGGGCGCGGATCTGACGCTGCAGCATGTGGGGGTCAACCCGACGCGAACCGGAGTGATCGATATACTCCGCCTCATGGGGGCTGATATTACGCTGAACAATCCGCGTGAGGTGGGTGGCGAACCAGTGGCCGATATCCGGGTCAGGTATGCGCCCCTGAAAGGCATCCGGATCCCGAAAGAGCTGGTACCCCTGGCCATTGATGAGTTTCCGGTCCTGTTTATCGCGGCCGTCTGTGCCGAAGGCGAAACCTTGCTGGAGGGTGCGGAGGAACTCCGGGTCAAGGAGTCCGACCGGATTCAGGTGATGGCCGATGGCTTGCAGAATCTGGGTGTTCACACGCAAGTGCTGCCAGACGGTATTCGCCTGCAACGGGCCGACCTGGGTGGCGGAGAAGTTGAAAGTCACGGCGATCACCGCATTGCCATGGCCTTTGCGGTGGCGGCCCTGCGTGCAAACGGAGAGATTCTGATCAAAAATTGTGCGAATGTGGCCACCTCCTTTCCGGGCTTTGTCGAGCTGGCGAGCGGGTGTGGGTTTCAGCTGGAGGTAGTCGCACCGTGACAGACTCTGCTCCGGTCATCACCATCGACGGGCCCTCCGGAGTCGGGAAGGGAACCCTGACCGTATCACTGGCCCGTCATCTGGGCTGGCACTTGCTCGACTCCGGTGCACTCTACCGGCTGACCGCCCTGAAGGCAGACAGTTCGGGTATCGATCTGGCTGACGAAACTGCGGTGGCCGCAGCCGCTCGCAGCCTGCCAGCCGAGTTCGTCACCGGGGCTGCAAATGAGCCGGTTCGGGTGTTGATGGATGGCCAGGACGTCACCGAGCGGCTACGAACTGAAGCCTGTGGCCACATGGCTTCTACCGTGGCAGCCTATCCGCAGGTACGCGAAGCCCTGCTGCAGCGACAGCGCGATTTCCGTCAGGCACCGGGCCTGGTTGCGGATGGCCGGGACATGGGAACCACTGTTTTCCCTGGGGCTCCCCTGAAGATTTTCCTCACCGCATCGGCGGCAGTCCGGGCGGAGCGTCGATACGAGCAGTTGAAGCGTCAGGGAGAGAGTGTTAAACTCTCGCACCTTTTAAAAGAGATAGAGGCTAGAGACGCACGGGACATGGGCCGTTCAGAGAGTCCGCTCAAGCCCGCCGAAGACGCTATACAGATCGATACCTCGGCTTTGGGAATACCTGAAGTCTTCAATCTGGTCATCGCGCACTGGCAGGGCAAGCGCCTTCCGTAACGACGCGTAAATCCCCCTTCTCGACCCCTTTCTCAAGGCACTGACCGGAGCATGACCAGCAGCGTTCCGGTTTTCGTGTTTGTTGAACTGACCACGTCAGCTGGAGGCGTGGAGAAACCAAACCACAGGAACCGCAATGAGCGAGAGCTTTGCTGAATTATTTGAAGAGAGTTTAAAAGAAATTGACATGAAGCCCGGTGCCATCGTAACCGGCACCGTGGTCCAGATCGACCACGATTGGGTGACAGTCAATGCCGGTCTGAAGTCTGAGGGCATCATCCCGGTTTCCCAGTTTTTCAATGACAAAGGAGAGCTGGAACTCTCTGTGGGCGACGAAGTGGATGTTGCCCTGGATGCTGTTGAAGATGGCTTCGGTGAGACCCGTCTCTCCCGTGAAAAAGCCAAGCGTGCCGAAGCCTGGAAAGAGCTCGACAAGGCACACGAAGAAGCCGAAGTTGTTACTGGTGTTATCAATGGCAAGGTCAAGGGTGGATTCACCGTTGAACTGGGTGGCATCCGTGCCTTCCTGCCAGGATCACTGGTCGATGTTCGTCCGATTCGCGACACCGCACATCTCGAAGGCAAGCCGCTTGAGTTCAAGGTCATCAAGCTCGACCAGAAGCGCAATAACGTGGTGGTTTCCCGTCGTGCCGTTCTCGAAGAAGAGAACAGTGCAGAGCGCGAAGAGCTGCTCAAGAACCTGCAGGAAGGTCAGTCTGTCCGTGGTATCGTCAAGAACCTCACCGATTACGGTGCCTTCGTCGACCTGGGCGGCGTAGACGGTCTGCTGCACATTACCGACATGGCCTGGAAGCGCATCAAGCATCCGAGCGAAATCGTGAACGTGGGTGACGAGATTGACGTCAAGGTCCTCAAGTTTGACCGTGAGCGTAACCGTGTATCCCTGGGCCTCAAGCAGCTGGGCGAAGATCCTTGGCTGGATATCAAGCAGCGCTACCCAGAGAACACCCGTGTGGTTGCCCGCGTAACCAACCTGACCGATTACGGCTGCTTTGCTGAAATCGAAGAAGGCGTTGAAGGTCTGGTTCACGTTTCTGAAATGGACTGGACCAACAAGAACGTTCATCCTTCCAAGATTGTCCAGCTGGGCGATGAAGTGGAAGTGATGATCCTGGATATTGATGAAGAGCGTCGTCGTATCTCTCTGGGTATCAAGCAGTGCCACCCCAACCCCTGGGAAGATTTCTCCAGCCGCTTCAGCAAGGGCGACAAGATTTCCGGCAAGATCAAGAGCATTACCGACTTCGGTATCTTCATTGGTCTGGATGGTGGTATCGACGGTCTGGTTCACCTGTCCGACATCAGCTGGCATGAGACTGGCGAAGAAGCCGTTCGTCGCTTCAAGAAGGGCGATGAGCTGGAAACCATGATCCTGTCTATCGATCCTGAGCGTGAGCGCATCTCTCTGGGCATCAAGCAGCTGGAAAGTGATCCGTTCGCGGAATACACCCAGTTGAACGACAAGGGTGCCATCGTACGGGGCACAGTCACTGCTGTTGACGCCAAGGGTGCGACCATTGCTCTGAATGATGACGTGGAAGCGATTCTGAAGGCCTCTGAAATTTCCCGCGATAAAGTTGAGAATGCCAGTGACGTTCTCAAGGAAGGCGAGGAAGTAGAAGCCAAGATCATCAACGTAGATCGCAAGAACCGCATCATCAACCTGTCTATCAAGTCCAAGGACATTGACGATGAGAAACAGGCAATGCGTGAAGTACGTGAGAAGCAGTCCGAAGCTCAGGGGCCGACCACCATCGGTGATCTGATCAAGGAGCAGCTGCAGCAGCAGAACTAGTTCACGTCTGCACCATGAAAAACGGGCTATATGCCCGTTTTTTTTGTCTTTTTTCAAACCTTTCCTATACTCTTGCTCATGACCGTGTAAGGAAAGGTTCCATGACTAAATCAGAATTGGTTGAGCTGATTGCCTCCAAGCAGCCGCAGTTGTCTGTCAAAGATGTTGAATTGGCGATCAAGACCTTGATTGAGCATATGGCGCAGTCCTTGTCCCAGGGGCAGCGCATAGAAATCAGGGGTTTTGGCAGTTTCAGCCTGCATTATCGGGCGCCCCGCACGGGAAGAAACCCAAAGACCGGCGAAACCGTTGAGCTTTCAGAGAAGTACGTGCCACATTTCAAGCCTGGTAAAGAGCTTCGTGATGAAGTGAATGACAGCCTGAAAGCCGGTTATTGAGGCTGCGCTATTTGTTTACTGTGCGGGCAGGGGCTGTGTTAAACTCAGGCCAATAGAATAAGGAATGGTTCGGAAGCCCGTATGTCCCGTCTGCTCAAAATTATCTGGTTGCTTGTTATCGTTGCGCTGATTGTTGTCGGTGTGGTGTTTTCCCTTTTAAACAATCAACCGGTTCCGCTTGATCTCTTCTTTGTTGTCACGCCCCCGGTTAACCTGTCGCTGGTTGTATTTGCCGCCTTCGGCATCGGTTTGCTGGCAGGTATGCTCATCACCAGCTTTACCGTTCTGCGGGTCAAGGTGAGCGCGCAACGGCAGCAGCGTAAACTGGCCCGAGAGGTTGCTGCCAGCAGCAGCTGATCATGTTCCCCTGGATCGTTGAATGGCTGTTGATTGCGCTGGCCGTCGGCATTGGCTGGTTCATCGGTCACCGGCAGTCACGCGGAGGGCCTCGGGAGCCCGGCAGCTCGAGCAAGAAGCTTCCCAGGGCTTTTGAAGTGGTTTTCGATGCCTATGACTCGCCCACTCTGGACTCTTTTATTCAGACGCTGCCCATCAATGCAGAAACGGTCAAGCTGCACCTGTCTCTGGCTGGATACTTCCGTCGCCGGGGAGAGATAGAAAAGTCCACTGCCATTCATCAGAAGCTCCTGAGTCACCCTGAATCCGGTGAAGCCTTCACCTGCCGCATTACCTTTGAACTGGGGCAGGACTACATGGCCGGTGGCCTCTATGACCGAGCGGAAGACCTGTTTCAGAAACTTATTCAGTCAGGTGAGTGGCGCGATGCGAGTATTGAGCGTCTGCTTGAAATCTATGAGCATGAAAAAGACTGGGATATCGCCCGCGACCGGGCGCTGTCGCTGGATCTCAAGCGTAATCGCCGCGTCCAGATCCGGGTAGCGCATTATTGCTGTGAAATGGCCGAGCGTTCGCTGCGGCGCAAGGCCCATGAGGAAGCCCGGGCGCTGCTCAAGGAAGCGCTGGGTTATGACAAGCGCTGTGTCCGTGCCAGTCTGTTGCTCGGACGCATACACCTGTTGCAGGGGCAGCATGCCGAGGCACTCACGGAACTCAAACGCATAGAGCAGCAGGATCCGGCCTTCCTGGTTGAGGCGCTGGAAATGATTGAAGAGGCCTGCACACCGGATGAAGATGATGGCAAGTATGCCCGGATATTGCAGCGGATCTGGCAGTTGCGTCCAAGCTCCCGGGTCATGACGGCGCTTGCACTGGCCAAATCCAAACCCGAGGATAACCGGGCTTCTATCGAGTTTCTGCTGGCCCAGCTTGATGAGCATCCGACACTGGGTGGGGTGAAGACTCTGCTGTCCCTGTTGCTGCCTTTCGCGGATACGGAACCCAAGCGCTGGATACAGATTGTCCGCGGGGTGCTGGACTCCCTGTTGGAGAAAAATGAGTCATACTGTTGCAAGAACTGCGGTTTCTCCGGTAAGCACCTGCACTGGCAGTGCCCGAGCTGCAAGAGCTGGTCTACCGTGGAACCTGTCCCCTGGCTGTAGGTAGCGGGGGCTGTCCCTGACTGACTGTCAAATTCTGAACCAAAGAGTAAGTAATGACACAAATAAATAATCCGGTCGTGGGACCACGCGTTATCGTGGCGCTTGATTTCGATGATATGGCTTGCCTTGAGAGGCTGGTTTCTCAACTGTCTCCTTTAGCCTGTCGGGTGAAAGTCGGCAAAGAACTGTTTACCCGTTTTGGTCCGGCGGTGGTTGAGAAGCTTCAGAAGCAGGGATTTGAGGTATTTCTGGACCTGAAATTCCACGACATCCCCAATACCACTGCACAGGCGGTGAGGGCGGCCGCCGCGATGGGGGTATGGATGGTGAATGTGCATGCCTCCGGTGGGCGTCGCATGATGGAAACCTGCCGCGAACGGTTGACCGGGCTTTCCAACCCGCCGCTCCTGATTGCGGTAACCGCACTGACGAGCCTGTCCCAGGCTGATCTGGCGGAAATAGGCTGGGATTTGAGCCCTGTAGCCTGCGTGCAGCGCCTGGCGGCACTGGCAGCGGATTCAGGTATGGACGGAGTCGTCTGTTCTGCTCAGGAAGCGGCAGCCTTGCGCAGTCAGCACGGTGAGAGTTTCAGCCTGGTGACTCCGGGTATCCGGCCCGCGACAGCAGCCAGAGACGATCAGGTGCGCATCGTAACACCCAGGGATGCAATGGAAGCAGGTAGCAGCTATCTGGTGGTGGGAAGGCCGATTACCCAGGCTGATCAACCCGCAGAAGCTTTGGCGCGTATCAATGAAGAAATCAAGGAGTGGCTCCCCGAGCTGGACTCGAACCAGCGACCCAATGATTAACAGTCATTTGCTCTACCAACTGAGCTATCGGGGAAAAGCTGGCGCGTATCCTATCATAATTTAAAGCGGGATCAAGCTGTTGAGTGCATGATCCAGCTCTCATAATCCATAAAAAACGGTGGGGAATCTATGACCGTCGAAGAGCCGAAAACCGAACACCATCTCAAGCTGCGTACATTGCGCCTGTCGGATTACGATGACCTGGTGAAAGTGATGAACCGGGTCTACTCCGATCTGGGCGGCGCCTGGACCCGGCGCACCTATACGGCGATGCTCAACCGCTTTCCGCAGGGCCAGATCTGTATTGAAGACAACGGGGTGGTGATTGCTGCCGCATTCTCCGTGATTGTGGATTATCAGAGCTTCGGTGACGACCATACCTATAAAGAGATTACCGGCAATGAAAAACTGACTACCCATGATCCCAATGGGGACGTGCTGTACGGTGTTGACGTTTTTGTTGACCCGGAGTACCGCAGTATGCGTCTGGGTCGACGCTTGTATGATGTGCGTAAGGACCTCTGTCGGCGTCTTAACCTGAAAGCGATCATCGCGGGCGGACGTATTCCGGGTTACCGGGATTATGCGGACAAGATGAGCCCGGAGGAATACATTGAAGCGGTAGATCATAAGGAAATAGTCGACCCGATTCTGACCTTTCAACTGGCAAACGACTTTGAAGTCAAACGTGTGCTGCATGATTACCTGCCGGAGGATAAGGAAAGCCAGGGGTTCGCCACGCTGTTGAACTGGGTGAATCACGATTACAAGCCCATCACATCGTCGCTACTGGAGCAGCCCAAAACCAATGTTCGGGTGGGTGTGGTGCAGTGGCAGATGCGTACGGTGTCCTCCTTCGAAGAAATGATGAAGCATGCCGAATTTTTTGTAGACGCCTTGTCAGGGTATAAGGCGGATTTTGCCCTGTTTCCGGAATTTTTTAACGCCCCGCTGATGGGGTTGGGGGAAGATCCGGATGACAGTGCAGAGGCCATTCGGGTACTGGCCAGCTACACGCAGGCCACGGTAGAGGAAATGGCAAGGCTAGCCATTGCCTACAACATCAACATCATCACTGGCTCGGTGCCGGTCATCGAAGAGGGCGTGCTCTACAATGTCAGCTACCTCTGTCACCGCGATGGTCGTATTGATAGCCAGTACAAGCTGCACATCACCCCCAGTGAGTGGCGCTACTGGGCTATGGAAGGGGGAGATGATCTGCGGGTATTTGATACCGATGTGGGCAAGATCGGAATTCTCATCTGTTACGATTCTGAGTTTCCGGAACTGGCCCGGGTGCTATCCGAAGAAGGCATGCAGATTCTCTTTGTGCCGTTCTGGACAGATACCAAGAACGGCTACCAGCGCGTACGCTACTGCTCCCAGGCGCGGGCCATCGAAAACGAGTGTTATGTGGTGATCGGTGGCAGCGTTGGCAACCTGCCGAATATCAGCAATGTCGATATCCAGTATGCACAGTCGGCTGTCTTCAGTCCCTCGGATTTCCCCTTTCCGCATGACTGTATCGTGGCCGAGTCAACGCCCAATACCGAAATGACGCTGATTTGTGACCTGGACTTGAGCAAGCTCAGGCAATTGCGTCACTCCGGTGCTGTGCGCAACAGCTTCGACCGGCGCCTGGATCTGTATCGGGTACACTGGCTGGCGGATGACGAGGCGGATATCGCCGGCAATTGGAGTCTTCAGGTAGCGCCCGGCGAGACAACGGCAGCAAGTGGCGGGGCAACGGAGCCCGCAGAGGAGCCGGAAAAATAGTCGAAAAACAGCCAGAAAGACGGTCAGAAAAACATGGGGTGTCAGGCATTAAGCGCTGACCCCCGATCTCTGTCACTGGCTAAACCTGTCCACAGGATAAGCAGATCAAGGCAGATCAGGATTTCTTTCCCTGCCTTGACTTGAGGGTCTTAGCTCTTCAGCGCGGTGGCTATACGCTCCATGGCCTTTTTCAGGTTGTCCATACTGGTGGCGAATGAGATGCGCATGCAGCCCGGGGTTCCGAAGGCAGAGCCCGGCACCAGCGCTACGCCGGCTTCTTTCAGCAGCCACTCAGCCAGGGCGATGTCATCGACAACGTCCAGTCTGGCAGCGATCACCCCGTTGAAATCCGGGAACACATAAAACGTACCATCGCCCTCCGGACAGGCGACTCCGGGCATTGCATTCAGTGCTTCGACCACGAAGTCATGGCGTTCTTTGAATGCCTTGACCATGGTCGGAATAAAGTCCTGTGTACCGTTCAGGGCTTCCACCGCGGCCGCCTGGGAGATCGAGGTCGGATTAGAGGTGCTCTGTGACTGCACTTTTTTCATGGCTGCGATGACCGACTTCGGGCCAGCTGCGTATCCGATCCGCCAGCCTGTCATGGAGTAGGCCTTGGACACGCCGTTCAGTACGAAGGTTCTGTCATACAGCTCAGGACAGACGGTGAGGATGTTGTGGAAAGGCTCGTCCTTCCAGCGGATGTGTTCGTACATATCGTCCGTTGCGATCAGCACCTGCGGGTGCTTCAGAAGCACCTCGGCCAGCGCACTGAGTTCTTCCCGACTGTAATGCATACCACTGGGATTGGAAGGGCTGTTGATCACGAACAAGCGCGTTTTTTCTGTGATCGCACGCTCGAGCTGCTCGGGCTTTACCTTGAAGCGGTCGGCGACACTGGTTTCAATAATCACAGGGTTGCCCTCGGCGACAATTACCATATCCGGGTAGGAAACCCAGTAAGGTGCCGGGATGATAACTTCATCGTCCGGGTTCAGAAGGGCCAGTGCCAGGTTGAAAAAACTCTGTTTGCCACCACAACTGACAAGAATCTGGTCAGCCTGGTAGTCCAGCTGGTTCTCGCGTCTGAATTTGTCGATGATGGCTTTCTTGAGCGCGGGAGTACCGTCCACTGCCGTATATTTGGTCTGACCGGCCTGAATGGCATCAATGGCGGCCTGCTTGATGTTGTCTGGCGTATCGAAATCCGGTTCTCCGGCTCCGAGTCCAATAATGTCCTTGCCTTCAGCTCGTAGCTGGGCAGCGCGATTGGTCACGGCAAGCGTAGGGGAGGGTTTGATGGCCTTAACACGGCGAGAGAGCTGTATATCCAACGAGTGCTTCCTCAAGATGGGGTGGAAAAGGCATAGTATAAAACGCTTGGCACTCCCAATTCATGGATAATTTACGATCATGAGCAATTTTTCTCTGCGATCTTCCTACGAACCGGCTGGTGACCAGCCGGAAGCCATCCGCAGTCTGAGTGAAGGGCTGGAGGATGGCCTGGCTCACCAGACCCTGCTCGGAGTCACCGGTTCGGGCAAGACTTTCACGATGGCCAATATTATCGCCAGGGCACAGCGGCCAACCATTGTCATGGCGCATAACAAGACGCTGGCGGCACAGCTGTACGGGGAGTTCCGTGAGTTCTTTCCGGACAATGCCGTGGAATACTTTGTCTCATATTACGACTATTACCAGCCCGAGGCGTATGTGCCATCGTCGGATACCTTCATCGAAAAGGATTCGTCGATCAACGAGCACATTGAGCAGATGCGCTTGTCGGCCACCAAGGCCTTGCTTGAGCGGCGAGATGTGGTGATCGTGGCGACTGTTTCGGCGATTTATGGCCTGGGTGACCCCAAGTCTTACATGAAGATGATGCTGCACCTGGATCGGGGGGATTCTGTGGATCAGCGCACTCTGCTGAGACGTTTGGCTGAGCTGCAATACACCCGCAATGATTATGAGCTGCATCGCGCCAATTACCGGGTTCGCGGAGATGTGATCGATGTGTATCCGGCAGAATCGGAAAGCGAGGCGCTGCGCATCGAACTCTTCGATGACGAGATTGATAACCTGAGCTGGTTTGACCCCCTCACAGGCAGTGTGACCCGGAAGGTGCCCCGCGCCACCATTTTTCCGAAGACGCACTACGTGACGCCGAGGGAAATCATTCTCAACGCCACAGAGTCCATCAAGGTGGAACTCGAGGAGCGTCTGCAACAACTGCGGGATAACCACAAACTGCTCGAAGCGCAGCGTCTTCAGGAGCGCACCCGTTACGATCTGGAGATGATGTATGAATTGGGCTATTGCAACGGGATCGAGAACTACAGCCGCTATCTCAGTGGCCGTGGGCCGGGTGAGCCTCCTCCGACGCTGTTCGAGTATCTGCCGGCAGATGCCTTGCTGTTTCTGGATGAGTCCCATGTCACGGTTCCACAGATCGGTGCGATGTATCGCGGTGACCGCTCAAGGAAAGAAACGCTGGTAGAATATGGCTTCCGTCTGCCATCGGCGCTGGATAACCGGCCTCTGCGTTTCGATGAGTGGGAGAATCTGGCACCCCAGATGATTTTTGTTTCGGCTACGCCGGGACAGTACGAAGCCGAACACCAGGGGCAAGTGGTCGAGCAGGTGGTCAGACCCACCGGACTGGTTGACCCGCAGATAGAAGTGCTGCCAGCCACCACGCAGGTAGACGATCTGCTGGGTCAGATTCGCGAGCGCACCGGGAAAGAGGAGCGTGTGCTGGTAACCACGCTGACCAAGCGCATGGCCGAAGATCTGACCGATTTCCTGATGGAGCAAGGGATTCGCGTTCGTTATTTGCACAGTGACATCGATACGGTGGAGCGGGTTGAGATTATCCGTGATCTGCGCCTCGGAACCTTTGACGTGCTGGTCGGTATCAATCTCCTGCGGGAAGGACTGGACATGCCGGAGGTCTCTCTGGTGGCCATTCTGGATGCTGACAAAGAGGGTTTTCTGCGCTCAGACCGCTCCCTGATTCAAACCATTGGTCGGGCGGCCCGGAACGTCAACGGCAAGGCCATACTGTATGCGGACAAGATCACCGGGTCGATGCAGAGGGCGATAGAGGAAACTGAACGGCGTCGCAATAAGCAGATGGATTTCAACGAGAAGCATGGCATCACTCCGCAGGGCTTGAAGAAGTCCGTCGTTGATATCATGGAAGGCGCTGTCATCCCGGGGCGCAAGACCAAAACCGCCATGCGCAAAGTGGCAGAACCGGCGGCTGGTTACGGGGGTGCTGCCGCGCCAATCCGCAGTCCGGAAGACTTTTCCCGGCGTCTGCGTGAACTTGAAGAGTCGATGTATGAAGCGGCCCGAAATCTGGAGTTTGAAAAGGCGGCCAGCTTGCGCGATGAACTGCAGCAGTTGAAAGAGCAGGGCTTTCGTCAGGCGGGCCAGCCGGGATGACTGCTGATGCGCTTTTTTCCTGGGCAGGGCTGGGCATCGCTGAGGTTCTCATACTCTGTCTGGCTGCCTGGGCGGGCTCTTTCCTGACCGCTGCCCTGGGCGTCGGTGGGGGGGCTTTTCTGCTGATCGTCATGGCAGAATATGTGCCGCCTCTGGCCCTGATTCCCCTGCACGGACTGGTGCAGCTGGGCTCCAATGCCAACCGGGCCTGGCTGACCCGGCGCCATCTGCGAACCGATATCGCCTGGCCTTTCATTCTGGGAACAGGAGTGGCAGCCATGCTGTCGGTCTGGTTTCTGGGGCGGATGGAGGTCGACTGGATACCCCTCCTGGTTGCCGGTTTCATCCTCTGGCTCTGCTGGGGACCCATGCCCCAACTCGGCCTGGTAGGCACCCCGGCCGCAACGGCTACGGGTGGCTTCCTGACAACGCTCTGTACCATGGTCTTCGGCGCGACCGGACCGCTGGTATCGGCCTGGTTGGGTCGGGGAATCGGAGACCGCTGGGTGTATACGGCCTGCTTTTCCAGTTGCATGAGCGCACAGCATCTGGTGAAGATTGTGGTCTTCATGGTATTGGGCTTCAGCTTCTGGCCCTGGCTGATGCTCGGGCTGGCCATGATTCTGGCCGGTTATCTGGGTACGCTGGCCGGCTTGAAAATGCTTGATCATTTGCCCGAGGCCTTGTTTCGCAAGCTGTTCCGCTGGCTTCTGACGGCACTGGCACTGCGCGTCATATGGCAGCAACTTTCCGTTTCAGCAGCCTGATACTAGACTGAACGGAGTTCGCCGAGAATTGTGTTGACAGACCTGCAGGATGCAAAGCTATGTCAGAATCCCAGAACTTCCGTATCCCTCCCAAGGGGGGAGTCTATGCGCTGAATCTTGAGGCAGAAGGCGTTTGCCTGGTTGTTTGCGACCAGCTCGACAAGGTTGAGCCATTTTGTGCCTATATGGCTGTGTCGTCTTCCTGCACGCCCTTGCGGGAAAACCAGATCACGAAAGTTTTGGCCAAGCAACCCGGGGTGCTCGTGGTTGTGGCCGAGAGCCAGGGACAACTGGAGCACCTGTTGCAGCAGTTCCGACCTCACTTGGCGGAGACTGTCCATGTGATTGCCTGCATCAGCTGTGCTGAAGAAGATGACGTGATGGCACTCATGAATCTCGGTGTCCACAGCATCTGGAAAGACCTCGAAGACTTGCCTCTGTGCAAGGCATCGCTGCTGGCCATGGCCCGTGATGCTGCGCGCTTGCAAGCCCAGTCCTGTGAACTGCAAGGTGTTCGTGAGACAGCGACGCTGGCAATGAAGGCGGCGAGTGAAATCGGCATGCTGCTGCAGTATCTGCAGCAGACTGCCGCCATGACAGACATCAACCGGGTGCTGAGAGCCTCTGTCACGCTTCTGCGTAACCTGAATCTGCAAGGCTGTATTGCCTGCCACTTCGCCGGAAGGGAGTATAGGCTGGGTACTGAGGGAGAAATCAGTCCGATACAGGAATCGCTGCTGCACAGTCTGGTTGAGCGGGTGGTTCAGAAGGGTCGTATTCTCGGGCTGTCCTCAGAGAGCAGCGCTTGGGTCTGCAGTGGCAACAGCCTGGCTGACGAGGTAGTGGGTGGCCGATTGCGCGACATTCTCCTGCAGGCCGTGGATATTCTGGACGCCAAGATTCGCAGTCTGGAGCTGATTGGTGTGATTCGCGAGCAACATAAACAGCTGCACGGCTTTATCGAAATGCTGCAGCAAAGTCAGAAAGACAGTCAGGCCGCCACGCAGCAGATCATGAAGCGGCTGGGCACAGACATAGAGCTGGCTGCCGTGACACTGGATCTGAATGAGTCTCAGGAGTCCTACCTGCTGAATCTCAGCAATAACGCCTTCGATCAGCTGGAGCAGCTATTTACCGGGTTTAATCTTCTGGAACAGCACTTCAATCATGTACTGGAAGGCCTGGACCGTGCCCGTGAACTGGCAGACAGTTACTATCACGAAGGGGATGATGATTCCGGCGAAGATGACCACGACGACAGCATCTCCCTGTTTTAGATTTGAGTGCAGACATTTATTTTTGGAAAGTGGGGCGGGACTCAGCGCTGAATCTGCGGGAACCGACTGGCGTTAGCGCTGATCCACTCTTCCGATGCGCGGTTCTTGCTCAATCTCCGGCCTTTGGAACGTTCGCGCTTGCGATATTCCTCAATGTGACAGACCTGTTCCACCATACGGATCCGGAAAGCGTCCTGTTCGCCGAGAAACTGGACGCCGATCTTGTAGCCTTCCTGCGCCTGGTCACACCACTGTACGATGGCTTCTACCCGGCAACTGGGTCTTACCTTGCGGATTTTGACAGATACCCGTGAGCCGACCTCCAGTCTTCGGGGTGAATCAAAGGACAGCCCCATGAGGCTCAGGTCATTGAGCTGCAGGCTCATCTGCTGTGGATTTCCCTGGGGGACGATGTCCAGTGGAACACTGGTTGCGTGACGAATATAGGCCCTTTGCATGTCGACCTGCGCACCTGTTTGCGACTTCCGTTCGATTGACCGCAAGTCTAGACAAGCTGCGCTGGCAATGCCAACTTTTGCCGCCACTTCGCCCGCAGGGATACAAAAAACGTGTTTACTTTTTGATCAAAACTGTGGCTATACTGCAATCGTGATGGCTCATAGCCATCGCCTTAGCCGCGTTTCCTCTACCAAACGCGAGGTTACCCCCTTTCACGGAGCGGGGTGAGTCGGCAAGGCCACAAGCCAGACACTGACTCCCGCCCTCTGTGAGTGAATAGAGGAGTGCAGTCATGTTTGATCTGCTCGAGCACGACCATGTGCAGGAGCTGCACGTCTGTCATCAGGCAGATTGTCAGCTCAATGCCTTCATAGCCATACACAGTACCCGTCTTGGACCCGCTTTGGGTGGCTGCCGTTTCATGCCCTATCGCCACGCAGGTGCTGCGCTGAGAGATGCTATTCGCCTCGCCCGGGGAATGAGTTACAAAGCTGCGCTGGCCGGGGTGCCGCAAGGGGGAGGCAAGTCCGTCATCCTGCGCCCGGAAGGGCATTTCGACGGTGCCAGGCTGTTCCGGGAATTTGGTCGCTTCATTGATGCGCTGGGCGGGCGATACATCACCGCGATTGACGCAGGTACCACGGCCCGGGAAATGGACTGGATCGCCGAGGAGACCACGCATGTCACCAGCACCAGTGATGCGGGCAATCCCTCGGCCTATACGGCACTCGGTGTTTATAAAGGCATACTGGCAGCGGTAGAACACCGCTTTGGGCTGGCCGATCTGGCAGGCCTGAGGGTACTTGTGCAAGGGCTGGGTAACGTGGGTATGCGCCTGGCCCAGTATCTGCACCAGGCAGGAGCCAAGCTTCTGGTCTGCGATATTGATACCACCCGTGTGCATCAGGCACGCAGTTGCTTCGGTGCCCAAGTGGTGCACCCGGACAGGCTGTTTGAAGAAACCTGCGACATTTTTGCCCCCTGTGGTCTGGGTGGCGTCATCAATCATCGGCATCTGCCGGAAATGTCCTGTGCCATTGTGGCGGGTTCCGCCAACAATCAGCTTGAAGACGCAGATTGCGGGCGCTGGTTGCATGACGAGGGCATCCTGTATGCGCCGGACTATGTGATCAATGCGGGGGGACTGATCTATGCCTCACTGACGCATTCGGGCTCGGGGATTTCTGATATTGAGTTCCGGGTTCACCAGTTGGGTGAAACCCTTCGCTCTATTTTCCAGCTGTCTGAAGAGGGTGGCTTGCCGACCAGCGAAGTCAGTGACGCCCTGGCCGAAGAGAAACTGTGCGAAGCTACGCGCAAAGCGGCATAGGAGGGGGTATGACGATTTATCAGACACCTTTCAAGCGTCACCAGATACTCGATGATCAGGGGCATGTGCTGGGTGCGCTACCTGGATGGGTCACCGAACAGCCAGAACGACTCTGTGCGGCCTACCGCCATATGGTGTTGATCCGTCAGTTTGATCAGAAGGCCATTGCTCTGCAGCGAACGGGCAAGCTTGGTACCTACCCCTCTGTGCTGGGGCAGGAAGCCATCGGCGTGGCCGTCGGGCAAGCCATGCAGTCCGACGATGTACT
>JAUIAZ010000244.1 GCA_030427465.1 Gammaproteobacteria bacterium
TTTGCCGCCCAAAGCTACTCAATGGACCGCTTCAAGGCGATTGGCAAGAAGCTCAATGGCACATTGAACGATATCGTGCTGTCCGTCTGCGGCTCAGCTCTGCGCAACTACCTGATCCACCAACAGGCCCTGCCAGACAAGCCCCTGATTGCCATGGTGCCGATGTCTTTGCGCAAAGATGACAGTGCCAGTGGCAACCAGGTCGCCATGATTCTGGCCAATCTCGCAACCCATGTGGCAGACCCGACCCGCCGGCTGGAGATGGTGCAGTCCTCAATCAGCGACTCCAAAACCATGTTCAAATCCATGAGCCAGGAGGAAGCTGTCAACTACACCGCGCTGACGCTTGCACCAACGGGCCTGCACATGATGACCGGCATCGCCCCTTCCTGGCAGGCTTTCAACGTGGTGATTTCCAACGTACCCGGCCCGGACTCGCCACGCTACTGGAACGGTGCCCGGCTGGAGGGCATCTATCCTGTATCCATTCCGGTGGATCATGTCGCGCTCAACATCACGCTGGTCAGTTACAATAACAGCCTGGAGTTTGGCCTGACCGCCTGCCGTCGCACACTACCGTCCATGCAGCGTCTGCTGGACTTCATCGAAAATGGTATCCGGGAGCTGGAAACGGCAGCGGGAATACGCTAGTTATTGCACTGCAGCTGGCTGTCCAGCCAGCTGTAGAGTTCTTTATCGCGCATGGGCCGGGCATAAAGGTAACCCTGCGCTTCATGACAGCCCAGCCCGAGCAGAATCTTCGCCTGGGCTTCTGTTTCCACCCCTTCCGCAATGATCGACAAACCCAGATTGTTACCCAGTTGGACAATCATTTCCGGCAGGTTGGACTCGGCCAGCCCCGTCCCCAGCTTGTCAACAAAGGATTTGTCGATCTTGAGTCGGTGCACTTGCAGATGCTCCAGATAGCTGAGCGAAGAAAAACCGGTGCCGAAATCATCAATCGCGATCTTGCAGCCCCGCTGGCGCAGCGCACTCAGTGTCTTGCGCACCTGGCTCATATCCAGCATCGCCACGCTTTCCGTAATTTCCAGCTCAATATCCTCAGCATCAATGCCCAGCTCCTCAATCGCCTGATCGAGTGAACTGAGGAAGCTGGCATGGCGAAACTGGACCATGGAAACATTGAGCCCCATCCGGAACTTCCTGCCGAAACGTCTCTGCAAAATCACCAGTTCAGCCAGAGCCACCCGCATGGCCCATTCTCCAAGCGGCACAATGAGCCCGGAGTGTTCCGCCACGGGAATAAATTCCATGGGCGAAATCATTTTGGGGTCATTCGCCAGTTGCCAGCGCATCAGCGCTTCAAACCCCGTGATTTCTCCGGTGCGAAGGTCAATCTGTGGCTGGTACACCAGGAACAGGTTCTGGGCTTCAAAGGCCTGGCGCAGATTGTGAAGCAGTTTGACCCGGGCTTCGGTTTCCCGCGCCATTTCCAGGGTAAACTGGCACTGCTCGCCACGAAAAACCTCCTTCGCTTTTTTCAGGGCAATATTCGCGCGCTTGATAGCGTCATGACCACTGACAACCTCATCTTCAAGCCGCACATAACCCTGGGTCACGCTAAGGGTCAGGCTGTCCTTGTTCCCCACCTGGAAAGGCTGGATGAAAATCTGCCGGATTCGGTCCGGTGCCACTTCGGAATGCTCACCCAGCAAACCAAAGGTGTCACCCGAGATTCTGGCAACCGAGACTGTCTTGCTCATGTTCGCGATCAGCCGGTCGCGCACTGCTCGCAGCAGTTCATCGCCCATCTGGCTTCCGACGGTGTCGTTGATGGCACTGAACTGATCCAGGTCGCACAGGGTCACGGTCCAGCCGTTCGCCCGCTTTTCAATGACCTCGTCAATGGTTTCCATGAAAAACAGACGGTTGGGAATATCCAGCATCGGATCGTAGTAGGCAAAGTGCTTCAGACGGGCCATCAGGGCCACGTTCTCAAGCGACAGGGCTACAGTCGAGGCATACACATCGAGCAAGCCGAGTGCATGGTCTGCCTTGAGCGTGGTCGCACCTTCCAGGTAACTGACCAGGGTGGTACCACTCTGGCTGCGACTGAACAGCGTCATCGATGACTCATCCAGTACGCTGCGATGCCCTTCCAGCGCCAGCCGCAAGCGCTTGCGGATATGCGGCTCGGGGATCTGGGCTTCACTCAACCCCCGATAGGATTCAAAGCGACCACTGGCTACGACCACATGATATTCTTCATCCGGCTCCGGGAAATCATCCGTTTCACCAGTCAGCGTGGTGAGCACCAGCGTATCGCCGGACAAAGCAAAGATGTTACCGGCATGTCGGCTTACTTCCGTGGCAAAACGGTGAATATGGTGGGCACTCTGAAGATCCGATGAGGCATCAACTATGCGCTCAAGATCCCTCCTGCCTTCCGCCAGCGCCTTGATATAGGCGTAGGCCCGGATAGCTGCCGTGATGGTGGTCAGCAGACGGGTGTGGGTAAGCTCATTCTTGTTACGGTAATCATTGATGTCATAATCGCGGATTGCGTCTTCTTCCGGCGCAAAACCCGGCTGCCCGGTGCGTAGTACGATGCGTACGTCCTGCAGATGCATGTCACTGCGGATGGTCTTGACCAGGCGTAACCCGGCGGTTTCATCTTCCATGACAACATCCAGCAGGATCACCGCGATTTCATCTTCACCCGCCAGTATTTCAGCAGCTTCCGCCGCACTGTAGGCGCTGATGAACAGGAGATCCCGGTTCAGTATGCGGGTATTGCGAAGCGCGTACCGGGTTGCCCGGTGTACATCCTCGTCGTCGTCCACGACCAGTATCTTCCATTGCGCCTTGGCAATGTGAGGCCCTTCCGGCTCACTTTCGAAGACGACAAGATCATCCATGTGCTCTGCAACCCGTTTTTTTGACTATGGTTCAGTGTAGTCCAATTTGGACTATGAGCTAGCATCGACAGCAAGACTTTTCAGGGCCGTCAGCCGCTGAAGCGCTCACGGTTTAGCTGTTTCTCACGGTCACTTTTTCGCAGCAACAGATAGACAGCCCCCGTACCGCCGTGACGTGGTTGCGCACTGTGAAAGGCAAGCACTTCAGGCATTTCCCGCAGCCAGTGATTAACATAGCTTTTCAGCAATGCCGTCTGCTCTTTGTTGCGGTCTCCCTTGCCGTGAAGGATCATGACTGTTCGCAGCTCATAACGCAGACAGTCCCGGATGAACCCCCACACTTCACGCCGGGCCTCTTCGACAGTCTTGCGATGCAGATCCAGACGCGCATCAATCGGGTACTGGCCCAGCCGGAGCTTCCGGAACACGCCGTGCTGTATGCCGTCCTTACGGTATTCCAGCAGGTCATGGCTCTTGAGCAATTCGACTTCGTCGCGGCGCAGATAGTTCTGATCCAGTAGCTTGAGCCGGGTTGCTGCGCGCTGCCGCTCAGCCTGTCCGGGTGTTGCCTCCCTGGGTTTGTTGAGGTTGGCCCGGTTCTGCGGACGCAGGCGCTCGACATCTTTCATCTGTTCCCGGAACAGTTCTTCAGGGTCTGTCGGTTCGCTCATGGGATACTCCTGCCTACTCTTCCTGCGATATTAACGAGCCCACAAAAAGGGTGCAACGCACGGCAACGCACTGATACACTGACATTTTACGAAGCGACACAGGCCGTGGTTTTGGCTGATCAGTATACCTATCACACGCGTTGCGGCACCCCTCTTGAATACACCCTGATCCGCTCTCCCCGTCGCCGCACCCTCAGCATTGAAGTGCATCGCGACCGGAGACTCAAGGTACGGGCCCCCTCCCGGGTCGACCTGCGTGAGATCGAAAGCCTGCTTGAACACCGCAGTAGCTGGATCATTGAGAAGCTCAGGGCCTGTCGTCCGGAGCTGCTGCCCAGCCCGCTGCTATACGAGAGCGGGGAGGCTCACTGGTATCTGGGGCAAGCCTATCCGCTGCAGCTGCAAACCGGGCCCAAACGGGTATGGCTGGATACAGACACACGGACGCTGCAGGTGCGTCACCGCGATTCGTCCCCGGCCAGCATACGCCGGGCACTGGCTGAGTGGTACCGCAACCAGGCAGAGCGTACATTCTCACTGCGGCTGGACTGGTGGCGCAGTCAGCTGAGCGGGTGGCACAATCTGCCGCCGACCATTCACCTGAGGCACATGCGCAAGACTTGGGGAAGCTGCTCTGCCAAAGGCAAAATCACGCTCAACACGCAGGCCATCAAGCTCGACATCCGTCTGATTGATTACATACTGAGTCACGAGATCTGCCACCTGCGCGAAATGAACCACAGCCCGGCCTTCTATGCCTGGCACGAGCAGATACTGCCGGATTACCGCGAGCGAAGGCAGGCCCTCAGGGCGGCCGAGCCAGAAGCCCTGCGGGAGTAAAGCATCAGACGCTTGGGGGGAGCCACCGGGTGGTCACTAAAGGGCCGAACCCGAATCCCGCTTAGGCCACCCTTCTCTGGCCACCGCCTGGGCACCGCGCAGGATAATGCGAACCATCTTGACCAAACGCTCAAGGAACTCCGGCAGCTCATCTTCCGGTGTATCCAGGGCGACAGATCCCATGCCGAAAACCAACCTTGTGATGGCCGATGAGACCAGGTCAGGGTCTGCCAGGGGCACGCCGCTCAGGGCAGACAAACGGCTCAGATCGGTTTCCAGCTCATCCTCGAAATAGCGCAACTGCTTTTCTACAGCTTCCTTGAAGGCCAGCGAGCCCACCCGGCCTTCCCGCAGCAGAATCGGGAGGTAGGGTTCATCCGCGTGTAACTGCCCCATGAATACTTCAATGCTTGAGCGCACAATACTCGAACCGGTATTGGCCTCTTTCCGCGCCTGCCCGATGATCTGCCGCAATGACGCACCGGAAGCCTCAATCAGAGCAACCGCCAGCTCATCGACATCCCGAAAGTGGCGATAGAAACTGTTAGGTGCGATACCCGCCTGCCGGGTGATTTCCCTCAGGCTCAGCGTCGAGATGCTTCGGTTGGGGCCCGTCAGTCGGATGGCTGCCTGAATCAGATCCTCACGGCTGATAACCGCTCTTCTGCCGACGGCACGACGAGGTTCTGGAGTGGAATTCTGACTGGCGCTCACGGGGTTTTTCCTTCTCGTTTTTTATTTCCATTTGTTAATGATAGAGAAAACTGCATCCGGTGTCAGATCACGTTTTACAACATTTTATTAGACATTTGTCTATACACATGTATATTAATTGTATTAATTCGAGATGAGTAACACCAGAGGAAGCAGCAACTTATGATGACAAGGACTTCAGGCTCAATGAAAAAGCTTTGGGTGACCCTTCGGGAAGCCGCCCTGCCCGATGACGTCGTTGATTTCTGGTGTGAAGAGTTCGGCCTGCTTCACCGCCAGCACCAGTTCATGGCAAGAATCACCCGCCGTCAGCAGGAGTCTGCCGATGCCGTTTCTCTCTGGCTGCGGCCAGCGAACCGTTTTCCCGGCTTCCGGGCGGGTCAGCACGTTTCTGTATCTGTCATGATCAACGGGCGCAAGATTACCCGGTCTTACAGCCC
>JAUIAZ010000245.1 GCA_030427465.1 Gammaproteobacteria bacterium
TTGTTGCGGCAACGGTTTACTGCAAACCCGCACAGGCGGGTTTAATCCGAACCACGGTGTTGTTTTTCTTGTTCCGTACCCTGGACTTACTGCTCCGTAGAGTGGTGAGAAGTTTACGGTCAGCCTCCGGCGGCCGCCCATCGCCCGAAAGAGGGGGAATCACAGGTTTGTCAGGGATATGTGATCGAGTTAACAAAAGCTCAGGCGGATTAACGACTTAAGTGAGGGGGCGTCAGAGGGAGCGGTAGATGCGGTCTGCGGTCTGATGGATCAGGCTGTGCCGGCGTGCCAGGCGGGCATGATCGCGATCATAACCGCCACCGATGACGCAGGCCACCGGAATGCCCAGTTCGACGGCCGCCTGAAGCACGCTTTCATCGCGACGTATGAGGTCATCGTCATTGAGGTTCAGGTAGCCCAGCGCATCCCCGGCATGCACATCGACTCCGGCATCGAAAAGCAGGAAGTCGGGTGGATGCAGGCTTAACCAGTAATGCAGATGGTTCTCCATAAGGCGCTGATAGCCTGAGCCATCAATGCCTTTGGGTATTTCGACGTCGAAGTCGCTGTTGGCTTTCCGGTAAGGAAAGTTTTCCCGGCAATGCAGCGAGCAGGTGGTTACCTGCGGTTCATTGGAGAGAATCCGGGCGGTGCCATCACCTTGGTGCACATCGCAATCAATGATCATCACATGCCGGGCATAACCGGCTGCCAAGGCATACCGGGCCATGATAGCCAGATCGTTGAAGATGCAGAAACCGCTGCCAAAATCGAAATGGGCATGGTGTGTTCCTCCGGCGAGATGGGCTGAAAGCCCATGGCGGTAAGCGAGGTCTACGGCCAGCAGACTGCCTCCAACTGCGGTAATGGTTCGTTTGGCCAGCGCCTCTGACCAGGGCAGGCCAATCCGGCGCATGGCCCTTTCCGGCAGGCAGCCGTCAAGGAAGGCCTGAATATAAGTGGCGTCATGTCCCAGTCGCAGTTGTTCCGTTGTTGCAGGTTGAGGGCGGTACCAGTTTTCCTGAGTGAGGATGCCAAGGCTTTGCAGATGCTCGAAAAGCAGGCGGAATTTTGGCATCGGAAAGCGGTGACGGTCGGGCAGGGGCGGGCTGTAATCTTCATGATAAATCAAAGGAACCGCCGCGGGCGTTGACCGTCTGGCGGCAGAGTCGTTAGAGTGAGTCGCTAATTGCCTCTCATCATTCTCCCGGAAGGAATTCGTCATGCCATTCAAGTCTCTTTTTTCCGCCTTTTTCGCTCTGTTGTTGCTCACAGGATGCCAGTCTGTCTATTACGGTGCCATGGAAAAAGTGGGTTATCACAAGCGCGACATCATGGTAGACCGCGTCGAGTCGGCCCGCGACGCCCAGGAAGACAGCAAAGAAGAGTTTGAATCTGCATTGGCCGCTTTTCAGTCCCTCTTCGGTAAAGAGGACACCGACCTGCAAGCTCAGTACGATGCGCTGAGCAGTGCGTATGAAGACGCCGAGGCCTCTGCCGAAAATGTCAGCGATCGCATAGACAAGGTCGAACATGTTTCGGAGGCACTCTTTGAAGAGTGGGAAGACGAAATCAAACTCTACAGTAATGAGCGCCTGCGCAAAGACAGCCAGGCCAAACTGAGCGACACCCGAAAACGTTATGCAAGCCTGATGAAAGCCATGCGACAAGCCGAATCCCGGATGCAGCCAGTGCTGACGGTCTTCCAGGATCAGGTGCTCTATCTCAAGCACAATCTGAATGCGCGCGCCATCAGTGGACTGGAATCAGAACTGCGCAGTGTTGAGCAGGACGTTGAAGCACTGATCGCCGATATGCAACAGTCTATCGCAGAAGCCAGCGAGTTTATCAAAGGTCTGAAGGGCTAGTTGCCAGACTCCGGGGCTGCCCGGAGTCTGCGGGCAGCAGATCAGCCCGTCAGTTCTGCTGCCAGCCTGCTGGCGTTCCGCGCAACCAGACCGTAAATCGACAATTGCGGATTGGCTCCGATACTGGTCGGGAACACCGAACCATCCATAACGCTCAGATTATTCAGATGGTGGTGACGACCAAAACTGTTCACCACACTGGTCCGGCTGTTTTCTCCCATGGTGCACCCGCCCATCACGTGGGCACTGAAGAGTCTGACCCGGTGTGCTTTCAGAGGTAAGTCGCGAATCGCCTCACGCGCCTCAGACCAGCTCCGGTAGTCTCCGCTGTCCAGGTGCAGAGGGCGAACCCGTTTGGCACCCGCAGCAAACTGGCACTCAGCCATTTGCAGGTAAGCCTCACGCACCCCATCCCAGAGATAGTCGTTCAGCGGATAGTCCACAACTGGCCGGCCATTGTCCTTCAGTTTTACTTCCCCCCCAGGGCTCTCCTCGTGAAAACCGTCGCGCATCAGGGCCAGCACCGAGTTAATGTAGGGCAAGCGTTCCATATTCTGGCGCAGATCCTCGCCGTGCATACCCAGTACGCCGGCCGCCATGGCGGGGTGCAGTGGTGGCACTTCCAGCTTGAAGCCAAGCTTGCCTTCATTGCCGTCCCGCCAGTTAAACTCATCGGTATAGATGGATTGTGGGGCCCCGTAGAAAGGATCCACTTTCTCTGGCATTTCAGCGATGTTGGCGACCACCGGATGCAGGAAAGTACGTTTGCCGGTCAGACCGTAAGGATCAGGCGCTTCACTGCGCAGGAGAATGGCTGGTGAACCAATGGCGCCTGCGGACAGGATGTAGTGGCGGCCTTTGACACGACATTGTCTGGATGGCCGCAAGTGATTGCCCGCATCCAGTGCAACACAGTCCAGGCCAGCAATCTGCCCCTGTTCGATCAGAAGCTGGCTGACACTGGCCCGGGTCAGGAGTCTGCCACCGGCGTTCATGGCATCGGGAATGCTGGTAACCAGCATGGACTGCTTGGCGTTGGTCGGGCAGCCGAAACCACAGTATCCCAGGTTCCAGCAAGCCTTGACGTTCCGGGGAATGGCTTTGATATTCCATCCCAGTTGCCGCCCACCATTCTGCAGAACCGAGTTGTTGGCATTGGGTTCGGCGGCCCAGGGGGCAATGTTCAGTCGATTTTCCCGATCCTGAAACCACGGTGCCATGTTCGCGCTGTCGATGTCCAACACCCCAAATTGTTGTTTCCAGTAGTTCAGGGTGGGTTCGGGCGTGCGGAAACTGGAGGTCCAGTTAATCGTGGTGGAGCCCCCCACGGACTTGCCTTGCAGAATGCTGATAGCGGCATCTGCTGTGGTTCGGCTGTTGGCTTCCTGATACAGGTTACCGAAAGCCCAGAGTTCATCCAGTTTGAAATCTTTCTGGTGATGCAATCCCCCTTCCTCAATCATGAGAACCGAGAGTCCAGCCCGACTCAGGATTTCGGCGGCGGTGCCACCCCCGGCTCCGGTGCCAACAATGACGACATCTGCTTCCAACAGCGCCGGCGCGTCATCCCGTGTCAGATCGTCAATGCGCCAGCCACTCATCAGGCCCTTTTCAATCGGGTCTTGTAAACTCATACCGGGCTCTCCTGAAACTGTGGCAGGCTTTGTACGGCGACGGGCAGACCCGGATAGCCGCTGTGTTCAAAATTCTCCGGGTGCCCGTAATGCAAGGCTGCGGTCAGTTTGGTCAGACCGATATAACCGGCATTCAGCAAGCCGAGGCTGCTACTACGCCAATCTTCCAGGAACTCCTCTTTGTCCTTCTGGCTGGCATCTTCCCAGGCAGGCCAGACACCCGCTATGGCGACCCGGGTCGGCGCAAAGGTCAGCAGTGCAAGCAATTCATCAAACTGGCTCCGGTTAAGATCTCCCAGGCTATCTATGGCCAGCCCCATGCGGTCTACCACCGGTTCGCTTTCTTCAGGAGACCGGTGGAGAATTACCGGCGCCAGCGCCAGGAACAGCTGGCGCTGATCATCGCTCAGGTCAGGCTGTGCGGGCATCGCCTCCATGGGGCGACTCGCACAGCCATGGATCCAGGGGACAGAAGCGGTTACCGCACTGGCCATTGCCGTGCGCTTAAGGAAGGTTCGACGACTCAGACCGGAGGTGGAAGAGGTCGCTGTTGCTGGAGGGCAGGAAACCATAGAGATCGCTTTCATAGATAAACTCAGGGATTAGAGTAATTACTCAAATCCTACCAAAAGACGTTTGCGGCAGGGTGTGCGTTGGTTCACAATGTTGAAGCAACTCAAGTTTATCTCAGTGCGGCTTACATTTTTATGAGTCACAGCGTTCTTACCCGTCAAGCAATTTGTTGCCTGCTTCTGCTTTCCTGCGTGCTTGGCCCCGGCCGTGCTCTGGCCGAGACCTCTCTCCAGGTGCGTTATGCCAACGATAACCCGCGCGAGATACGCTCCAGCTTTGCCTATGCGCTGCTCGGTCTGATCCTGGAGAAAAGTGGCCGGAAGTTCGACCTGCAGGTGAGCGAACTGGCCATGAGTGAGGAGCGCGCCCGCAACCTCATCATCGCCCAAAGCGAGATCGTTAACGTGATCTGGACCGGTACCGGAAAGCGTTTCGAAAGCATGCTTAGGCCTGTCAGGCTGCCCATTTTTGGTGGTCTGCTCGGGTACCGGCTGTTTTTGATCGAGAAACGTTCGCAGGCCGGCTTCTCCGACGTTAGAGTTCTGGATGACCTGCGGCACTTTCTTGCGGCGCAGGGCAGTAACTGGGCAGACGTAGAAGTGCTGGAAGGTGCAGGGCTGAAGGTCTACGAAGCCGACTATCTGAAACTTCTCAAGCTTTTGGAAGCCAGACGCCTGCATTACTTTCCCCGCAGTGTGACCGAAATCTTTCTGGAGTATCAACGCTGGTCACCTGAGCATCCCGGGCTGGCCATCGAGAAAGAACTGGTTCTCCATTATCCCTTCGCGGCTTTTTTCTTTGTCGCCATGGAAAATGAAGCTTTGCACGACGCTATATACGAAGGCTTTGCAGCTGCACACGAAGATGGTAGCTACCTGGCACTTTTTCAGTCTCACCCGGAAACTTATGAGGCGCTGAGGCAAGCCCGCCTGACGGAACGGAGATTGATCAGTATTCCCAACCCCACCCTGACGCAGGAAACGCTTGATATACCCCGACAGTACTGGTTTAACCCGAAGTGGCTGCCCCGCGATGCAGGTGCTGCAGGATTGCCGACAGCACCAGAGCCCCACCCCAGACCCTGAACGCCAGTTTGGGTATCTTAATGTTTGATTAAAAAATGCTCACCGTTTGGCCAGAACCTGACAAGCAGACAGGGCGTAAAGTAATCAGTACTGACAGTGGGTCAGTGCATTGCTCAAGGCACAAATGTGGAGAAGAAAAATGAAAAAGATACTGATCGTTGGCACTTCAATGTTACTGGCATCCTCCGTCGCAGTGGCTGACGGTTCTCTCTGGGAAAAGAAAATGGAGGAACGCCATTCCAAGGTGCAGTCTGCCATCTCAAGCCTTGAAGGCGATCGGATGGCGAGTTCGGCGGATCCTGAAGCTGTAATGCGGGCCAATCCGCCTGCTGCGGGTGGATTCACTTACGAAACCATTTCGGACTCTGAGC
>JAUIAZ010000246.1 GCA_030427465.1 Gammaproteobacteria bacterium
CATTGTACGGGTGCTTGCCTGAGCGGGTGCAGACCTTGCCCTTGAACTCCGGCTTGGCGAGATCCTCATAATCCAGGTTCGTGTCTTCGACCCGATCTTTTGAGGCGTAAATGTTACGCACGCGCAGGGTAAGCCCAAACCATTCGTCTTCCGCATCACGGTACGAGGCCGGCACATTGGCTTCGATTTTGTCTGAGTCAACAGCCTGTACCAGATCACTGTCAGCCAGTTCCAGCAGTCGACCGATATCCACCGTCAGAATCACGTCTGCCGGGCTGTTACGTCCTTCCCGCTTCAGGCGCTCGGCCACTCCGTCTTTCGCGAAGACAACCCGTGTCTTGATCCCGGTTTCTTCTGTAAAGGCTTTCAGGATCGGGTCAATCAGGTGAGGCTGACGATAGGAGTAGACATTGACCTCCTGAGCCTGAGTGAAGCCGGTGGCCGAAATGGCAGTAGCCAGTAACAATGAAGCGGTACGACGCATGAATATCTCCTGGAAATTGGACCTGTCAGTACAGTCGGTTTGTTGGGAATACGAACATTCTGATGCTGGATTACAGGTGTGGTCAGATGGTATTTCAATTAATGATAAAAACGATTATCAATTAGATTCCGTTGGTCGTCAAGCGTTGAGTGCCGGCACCTGCTACAATTTCGCGACCCAATGGAAGAATCGAGGAGAGGAAGATTGAGAAACTGTATCCGGCTTTTGTGGATACCGCTTTTACCGGTACTGACAGCCTGTGCCAGCTACTACAGCCACTATGGTTCATTGACAGTCGAGACCCCCACAGGAAAAGCCAGGCAGGCCGTCATCAGCTGGGAGTCGGAAGAAGGCATCGGCGGCGTCAATACCACACCGATCCGCCTGGAAACCCAATGTAGTGAGCGTGTTCTTGTTTTCCGGGACCCGACCCATGCAACAGAGTGTCAGAAAGCCGGTGATTCAGGCATTGTCTGGTGTGGTGACCCCTTACAGGATCTCAATGGCAGCGGTCAGGCCGTAGCCCCAGGCACGGTTTGCGGACAGATTACCGATGGAGGCAAAGCCGGGCAGGTTGGCGAGCTGGGCAATCGCCTGCAGGTGACTATCAGCTGCTGGCCGTCAGAAGCTACCGTCGGGCAGGGCGATGACAGCATCAACCTGGAATATCCCCGAGCCTCTACGGTTCCCTACCAGTTTGTGGTCAAGAAAGTGACCCGGGGAAGCCCGGAAGACCGTAAACCAGTCCCCAGCATCAAGGCCTGCAAGGATGACTGAAAGGGCTTCTGAGGCCCTTTTTTTTCAATACTTACAGGATTAAAGGAGAGAAACCCTGAAGGTTTTCCTGATCCAGCGATAATCGTTATCCAGGCGCAGGTTGATAACAATTTCAGTGGATTCGCCGCTGTTGCCTACCGAGAAGAAATCAACACTTCCCCCGTTCACATCGAAAGAGTCAATGCCAACCACCTGGCGCTGCGCGGGCGGGGGGTTCTGTACCAGCTGTGCGATTTCATCACTGGTCACCACTTCCATCTCACGGACCTCCCCATGCAGCCCACGCAGATCCAGGCGAGCACGGAAAATACGTGTATCTTCAGCAGCAATTTCATATTGCTCCGGGTTGATGAAGATCCGGGCCGCAATCAGAAAATAGGTGTCTTCCAGGTATTCGATGGGGGTCAGCCCTCCGATCATGACCCGGCCGAATTCATCGTCACAGTCCTGATCTTCCGGGAAGCACAGGCTGTTGATCAACTGCCGCGGCAAGGATGTTTCATCAACATCATCGGTGGTCTCTTCATCTTCCTGGCGAAATTCTTCGGCAGGAATATCAAAGTCGATCAGGGGGCTCAGTTCGCTGTCGATCAGCTCCTGGCGCACACTGCTGGAAACCTGGATGCCATTTTCCCGTTCGTTGTCGTCATCAATGGAGAACAGAAAGCGGGAAATGTTGTCGATGCGATCCGTCCGTACTTGTTCGGACTCCAGTTCAGAGTTCCCGGTCAGGCCATTCTCCACTTCGCCAGCTTCCAGTATGGCCACGGCTGCCGGATCAAAATCAACGAAAGTCATGAACTGCTTGGCCGGGATCGCATCGGCAAAAACGATGTCGCCGACCCGGAACGTGATCAGATCCCCTTCTTCATAGCGGAAACTTCCGCCTGGCCCGGTCAGGCCCTCATAAGTGGTGGTCTGGTAGTCGATGCCTTCTACCCCGTCCGGCATCAGGTAGCCAACCAGGCCGCTGGGGTCAGAGTCACTGTCACTTCCACAGGCCACCAGTACAGAGCTAAGCAGCGGAAAAAGGAGAGCACGCAGAATTTTCATGGGACAGTGGAAACCTCGGATTACAAACTGTTGCAGAGTATAAACGTCCGGAACGTCCGGGATAAGGACGCTTTTCTCATTCTTGTCGATTGGATGGCTTGAAACTGGCCGGAATCGTCCCCACGATGGTTCACCTATTCATTCAACCAAGGACGCTTTCGATGAGCAAAGCGCTCGAAATCACCGGGCTCTCCAAGCGCTATGCTTCAGGGGTTGAAGCCCTTAAAGGCATTGACCTCAGTGTGGAAAACGGGGATTTTTTCGCCCTTCTGGGTCCGAACGGCGCAGGAAAATCCACGACACTGGGCATCGTTTCCTCGCTGATCAACAAAACCAAGGGTTCGGTCAGAATTCTCGGTCATGACCTGGATACAGAACGGGACAAAGCCAAGCGCAGTCTGGGGGTTGTGCCTCAGGAGTTCAACTTCAGTGTCTTTGAAAAAGTTGAAGACATTCTCGTGACCCAGGCCGGTTTTTACGGGATCACCGCGGCGGAAGCCCGGCCGGCGGTAGAGCACTACCTGAAAGAGCTGGGGCTGTGGGAAAAGCGGCGGGAGCAGGCCAGAAACCTCTCCGGCGGCATGAAGCGCCGGCTGATGATTGCTCGCGCGCTGGTCCACGATCCGGGCCTGCTGATTCTGGATGAGCCGACAGCGGGGGTAGACATTGAGCTTCGCCGCTCCATGTGGGACTTCCTGACACGCATCAACAAGGCGGGCAAGACCATCATCCTGACCACGCATTATCTGGAAGAGGCCGAGGCGCTCTGCCGCAATATTGCCATCATAGATCGCGGCAGCATTGTGAAGAACACCAGCAAGAAGGAGCTGCTCAGCCAGCTGCGCAAACAGACCTTCGTCATCGATCTCGATCAGGCAGTCGACGAAGGGCTTCAGGTTAGTGGTTTTGAAAGTCGCGTAGGAGGGCCAGACAGCCTTGAGGTCGATATCCTTCAGGGGGAAAGCCTCAACGGGGTCTTTGAACAGCTGCGGCAGAAAGGCTTGAATGTCGTGGGTGTCCGCCCCAAGGCCAACCGCCTGGAAGAGTTGTTTATTGAACTGGTCAGGGGGGCATCGGGTGGCGTCAGCAAACCGGCGCTGCAGAAGGAGGTGGAGTGATGGGACTGTACTGGATTGCGTTTAAGACCATCGTCGTCAAGGAGATCCGCCGTTTCATGCGTATCTGGGCCCAGACCCTGTTGCCACCGGCAATCACCATGACCCTGTACTTCGTCATCTTCGGTAACCTGATTGGGCCCCGCATCGGGGAGATGTCCGGCTTTGACTATATGGATTTCATCGTACCAGGCCTGATCATGATGTCAGTGATCACCAATTCGTATGCGAATGTGGTTTCCTCTTTCTTCAGCCTGAAATTTCAGCACTCCATCGAGGAGCTACTGGTTGCTCCCGTGCCAAATTACGTGATTTTGCTAGGCTACGTGGCTGGCGGTGTGGCGCGCGGACTGGGCGTGGGCTTTATTGTGACCCTGCTGTCTCTCTTCTTTACCGATCTTTATATTCACAACATTGGGGTCATGGTATCGATTGTGGTACTTACGGCAGTACTGTTCTCTCTGGGTGGCTTCATCAATGCCGTGTTTGCCACCAAGTTCGATGATATTTCCATCGTGCCGACCTTTGTGCTGACGCCCCTCACTTATCTTGGCGGGGTTTTCTATTCCATCCAGTTGTTGCCCGAGTTCTGGCAGGCCGTATCTCTGGCGAACCCGATTCTCTATATGGTCAATGCGTTCCGTTACGGCCTGCTGGGGGTGTCAGACATTCCGATTGCGGTTGCCTACTCAATGATCATCGGCTTTATTGTCATCCTGTTCAGTTTTTCGCTGTATCTGTTGAACAAAGGCGTGGGAATCAGAAGCTGATGAGTGACCTGAAAGAACAGACACTGCTTGGAAAAGAGGTCGCGTACCCGGATCACTATGCACCGGAAATCCTGACCCCTGTCGCACGTATTCGCGGCGTGGATGGTCAGGCCGTGGCTTCATTCGGTGAAGATATCTGGAATGCCTGGGAGCTGTCCTGGCTAACAGAAAGTGGTAAACCGCGGATGGCTTGGGCGGAGATCCGCGTCCCGGCCGAGAGTAAACATCTGGTAGAGTCAAAATCCCTGAAGCTCTACCTGAACTCTCTCAACGGCAGCACTTTTGCGTCTGTTGAGACCTTGCAGCACTGCATTCAGACGGATCTGAGTCGGGTGGCCGGGGCGCCTGTGCGGGTGTGTGTGGAGTCAGCAGCGATGCCATCGGCTGCGCCTGAGCGGGCAGGGGAACTGGCCCTAGCATTGGCAGAGCATCACGGCTGGTCGGTTGGAGACTGGGACTACCACTTCCTGGATGATCTGGAGCCGGGAGAAGTGCCCGGCGAGCCGGATCCGGCGATATTGCAGCCGGTCAGCGGTAGGCAGACCCGTAACGTCCTGCACACCGACTTGCTCAGAAGCAATTGTCCGGTGACCGGGCAGCCCGACTGGGCCTCTCTCTGGGTAGCCTATGCCGGGCCCGAAATCTCTCCAGAGTCTCTGTTGGCCTATGTGATAGCCTACCGTAACCAGCAAGATTTCCACGAGCGCTGCGCCGAGAAAATTTTCAGTCACCTGCACAGTGCTTACCAGCCGGCAGGGCTGACCGTCTATGCGCGCTACACCCGGCGTGGTGGGCTGGACATCAACCCCTGGCGCTCATCTGTCGAAGGGGCTGCACCGAATATCCGCATGATGCGTCAGTAAACTCCTGGGCGCCCGGAAGCCCGGCGCCCGGAAAGTCAGCTGCTGCGCAGCCGGTCGGCGGCCTGCTCAAGAGTCTTGATGATCTGGTCGCGATTATCGGGGTCCACTTTGTGAGAGTCCAGATACATTGCAAACCCTTCGCTTTCCATTTCAATAAAGCTACGGTTGGCGGCCTTGATGTCATTGCGGAAATCCACCACCGAGTAGATGGGGACCGGCTTGGAGAAGCCCTTGACGTCGATCTGGCCTTTGTCCCGGCAAAGGATGGCATCTTTGATCAGGGCAAAGGTCTCGAAAGACACGAGTACTTCACCGGGCTCAGCCAGTCGCTCCAGCCGGGCAGCCAGATTCACTTCCTTGCCGATGATGGTGTAATCCATACGGTTTTCGGCGCCAAAGTTGCCGACCGTACAGAATCCGGTACTGATTCCCATACGGATCTGTAGCGGGGTACGAATGCCTTC
>JAUIAZ010000247.1 GCA_030427465.1 Gammaproteobacteria bacterium
ACACCTGGTATTCTGCCAGCCGTACCGATGGTTTCGGGGCGCGCCTCTTCCAGTTTTTGCCGAATTTCATTCGACAGACCGGATATGTCAGCATAAACGAAATCTGCTGGTATCACAGTCGTCTCATACTTTTTCTGACGTTCAATGTCATCACACTGACGCTCGATGTATCCGGCATATTTGGCCTGTATCTGAAGCTGTTCGGCTACGTCATCCGCAATCCCGTGCAGACTGTTTTCCACTGCATTGAGGTCTTTCCAGGTCACTTCCGGACGACGCAAGAGTTCCTGCAGGTTGTATTCTCTGCCCAGTGGCTTAGGCAGTATGGCATTGAGCCTCTCTGCAGATTCACTGCCTGGGTGCACCCAAAGCGTCTTGAGTCTTTGAGACTCACGCTCAATGGCTTCTTTCTTTTCACTGAAAGCGGCCCAGCGATCAGCTCCAATCAAACCAAGCTGACGTCCGCTTTGCGTTAACCGCAGGTCAGCATTGTCTTCGCGCAGCATCAGACGGTACTCGGCACGACTGGTGAACATGCGATAGGGTTCGCGCGTCCCCATCGTGATGAGATCATCGACCAGTACCCCCAGATAGGCTTCATGACGCTTCGGGTACCAGCCTTCCAGGCCTTCTGCCTTCAGGCTCGCGTTCAAACCGGCCAGCAGCCCCTGTGCGGCAGCCTCTTCGTAACCGGTTGTTCCGTTAATCTGTCCCGCAAAAAACAGATTCTCGATGAAGCGGGTTTCCAGAGTATGCTTCAGATCTCTCGGATCAAAATAGTCGTATTCGATCGCATAGCCGGGTCGGGTGATGTGTGCGTTTTCCAGACCGGGAATGGAATGCACCAGACTGACCTGCACATCAAACGGCAGACTTGTCGAAATGCCATTCGGATAAAGCTCATGCGTGGTCAGACCCTCAGGCTCAATAAAGATCTGGTGGGAATCCTTATCGCTGAAACGGTTTACCTTGTCCTCAATTGAAGGACAGTATCTTGGTCCGACACCTTCAATCTTGCCTGTGTACATGGGCGAGCGATCCATCCCTGAGCGGATGATTTCGTGTGTCTCAGTGGTTGTCCGGGTAATGAAGCAGGGGATCTGGCGCGGATGCATATCCCGGGTGCCCATAAATGACATGACCGGCAGTGGCGTATCGCCCGGCTGAGCCTGCATCACAGAAAAGTCCACGCTTCTGGCATCAATTCTCGGCGGAGTGCCAGTTTTAAGCCGACCCACCCGGAAAGGACGCTCGCGCAGCCTTCTGGAAAGTGCATTACTGGGTGGATCTCCGGCCCGGCCCCCTTGATGGTTCTCCAGCCCAACGTGAATCACACCGCCAAGGAAAGTCCCGGTTGTCAGAACGACTGTTCTGGCATGAAATCTCAGTCCCATCTGGGTAACAACACCACAGGCCCGGTCAGATTCAATCAGAATGTCATCGACTGCCTGCTGAAAGATACTCAGATTTTCCTGGTTCTCCAGAATTTCCCGGATGGCCGCTTTGTATAACACGCGGTCTGCCTGAGCCCGGGTAGCCCTGACCGCCGGACCCTTTCGCTCATTCAGTATCCGGAACTGGATCCCGGCGCGATCGGTTGCAAGCGCCATGGCACCACCCAGGGCGTCAACTTCGCGGACGAGGTGGCTTTTCCCAATTCCACCAATCGCCGGATTGCAGGACATCTGCCCCAGCGTTTCAATGTTATGCGTGAGTAAAAGCGTCCTGGACCCACGCCTGGCAGCAGCTAGCGCTGCTTCCGTACCAGCATGACCACCACCGATTACAATCACATCATAAGTTGTCTGGAAATCCACGAGCTGTCACTTCCCGCCTGAAAAACGCGGATTCTACCTGAAATTCAGGCAACATCCCATCAGCTGAACAAAAAACAATCAAACCAAACACCTCTTGCAGTTGCTCAGAGGCGATTTAAAAATATCAAGGGCTTAGGGAGTCCTCCTAAACAACTTATCAACTAAGTTATCCACAAGGAATTTTGAGCTGAACTCACGTTCCGCTTTTTAAGTATCTGTTTTAAAAAGGTTTTAAAATTAACAAATGGTTACCTTAGGAAACCTGTAACTTTATCCACAAGTCACAGTGTCATTTGCCAATACAGAATGAGGAGAAAATTTCTCCCAGAAGATCATCTGAAGTGTAACGGCCGGTTATGACTTCTAGCGCCAGCTGGGCACGGGACAGGTCTTCAGCAAGCAGCTCTCCTGCCTGGTTTTCAAGTAGTTGCTCTTTACCAGATGCAAGGAGACTTCTGGCCTCTTCAATTGCCGCGAGATGACGGCGACGGGCCATATAAACTCCTTCACTCCGGTTCTCAAAACCGACCACCTGTTTCAGGTGTTGCCTGAGCAAATCAAGCCCTGCACCTGTTTTTGCAGAAACCCAGCAATTACAGACACCTTGCTTTTCTTTCAACTGCGCATTTTGTCCAGACAGATCTATCTTGTTGTGTACCACAGTCACCCCGGAAGGCAGGGGCATATCTGCGGCCAAAGAGCCCCAATAGTTTTCAAGACTCTCTGGTTCGGGGTCACGTGAATCCATCAGAATAAGAACCTGATCCGCTTTACCAATTGCTTCTCTGGCTCTGGCAATTCCAATCTGCTCCACGGGGTCTTCACTGACACGCAAACCCGCTGTATCCACAATATGCAGGGGTATACCATCGAGATTGAACACTTCCTGCAGTACATCCCTTGTGGTCCCTTCGATCTCGGTGACGATAGCCCGATCTGTACCACATAAGGCATTCAGCAGGCTGGACTTTCCCGCATTAGGGCGACCAGCCAGAACAACGGTCATACCTTCTCTCAGAATGACTCCCTGCGAGGCGGAGGTAAACACCCGGTTTAGCTGTGTCAGCAAACCATCCAGTTCAGTCAGTACGTGACCATCGGAGAGAAAATCGATCTCTTCCTCGGGAAAATCAATGGCTGCCTCAACGTACATTCGCAACTGGATCAGTTGAGTAACCAGTGCATCCACCTCAGTGGAGAAAAGGCCATTCATTGAAGCCATGGCACTTTTGGCTGCCTGCCTGGAATCTGCATTGATGAGATCGGCAATCGCTTCAGCCTGAATCAGGTCAATTTTGTCGTTCAGAAAAGCTCTCTCTGAAAATTCTCCGGGTCTGGCAGTACGGGCACCCTGACTGAGCACAAGTTCCAGAATCATATCCAGTAGAATCGGTCCGCCATGCCCCTGTAACTCGAGGACGTCCTCACCAGTGAAACTGTTGGGACCAGGGAAGAACAGTGCGATGCCCTGATCCAGAACTTCATTGCCACGACGGAACGGACAGTAATGAGCTTTCCTGGGCTGGGGGGTAAAGCCGAGCACTTGCTCAGCTATGGCCCCGCTTTGGGGCCCGGATACCCGAATAATACCAACCCCACCCCGACCGGGTGGAGTTGCAAGGGCAGCAATGGTATCTGCCATAAACGAAGCTTATCCGGGTTTACCAGCAGACTCTATCTGCCGCGTGATAACCCATTGCTGAGCAATAGACAGCAAGTTGTTCACCAGCCAGTAAAGTACGAGCCCTGCCGGGAACCAAAGGAAGAAAACCGTAAAGATGATGGGCATCAATTGCATTACCCGAGCCTGTACAGGATCAGGCGGCGCCGGGTTCAGCCGCATCTGGACGAACATGGAGGCTCCCATCAACAAAGGAAGAATAAAATAGGGGTCTTTGATGGAGAGGTCCTGTATCCAGCCAAAGAAAGGTGCCTGACGAAGTTCAACACTCTCGAGCAGAACCCAGTAAAGGGCAATGAATACCGGCATCTGAACCAGTATGGGCAGACAACCTCCCAACGGATTGATTTTTTCTTTTCGGTACAGATCCATCATAGCCTGGGACATTTTCTGGCGGTCATCACCATAAGTCTCACGGATCCGCGTGAGTTCCGGGGCTACCCGTCGCATATTAGCCATTGACCGGTAACTGGCTGCAGACAGATGGAAAAACACGGCTTTGATCAGGACCGTCAGCAGGATAATTGCAACCCCCCAGTTCACGACATAGTCCTGGATAAAATCCAGAATCAGGAACAAAGGTTTGGCTACCAGCCACAAGATGCCAAAATCAACGGTCAAAGCCAGGTCTGGATGAACCTTTTCAAGGTTATCCATAATTTTTGGGCCCAAGTACAAACTGGCACCAATGTCCGAGGTTTCTCCTGGCGCTACCTCCACTTGTGAGTCAACATAGCCCATCAAAAACCGCCCGTCCTTCAGGCGAGTCTGAAGAACACGACTACGTTCAGCACTGGGAACCCAGGCTGAAAGGAAGTAATGCTGGTTGAAGGCTACCCATCCCTTGTCTGTAGTTGCCTTGATTGGCCCTTCTTCCATATCCGAGAAATCATATTTTTCATACGGCGCCTCTGGAACGGAAAGCACGGCTCCGAGGAAAGAAACTGCACCAAAGCCGCTTCCCTTGGTGGGATCCGCTGAACGATCACGAACAAACTTGGCCGCGAAATTTCCCTTCCACGCCTGTTCACCCTGATTTGTAACCCGATAGTTCACATCAACAGCATACTGCCCGCGCTTAAAGGTGAACATTTTCTCGTAGCGAACGCCTTGTCTTTCAGCCTGCAACGTCACGGTCAGCGTATCCTGATCTTCTGACATGGCATAACTCGCCCGTGGCGTTTGAAACACCAGAGTGCCGCCGTTTTTGGGGTTATCAGGTCCGTTGGCACCAATCAGCGCAGATTCAGCAACAAAGTACCGGGGTAAACCGGACGACAGCAGAGGCAAAGGGTTGGGGTTGTTCAGGCTGATCGGATAATCCAGCAGGTCTGCGCCTACAACTTGTCCGCCTTTCAGGTCGATCTGCAAACGCAGGATATCAGTGCTGACCGTAATAATCTGGGCCGTGTCTGTCTCTGGGGCTGACAGTTCTGGTGTGAGTGAGGTGGCCGACTGTTCTTCAGGTGTTTCCAGCGTATCGAAGGAAGAGTTGGCGGTTTCATTGACCGAAGTAACGGCCAGTTCCATTTGTTCCTGAGACTCAGGAGTTTGCTCCAGAATAACCTGAGGTTCCTGACCATAGTCTTCGTTCCAGGCAAGAATCAGGAAATAGCCGACTACTGCCAGCGAAACTATCAACGTGGTACGTAACTTGTCCATGAAAATCCGTCAATTTCTGTGGGTATGTGAGTGCTGACAACACCCGTCGGCCGGTGGAACCGGATCATATCCGCTTCGTCCCCAGGGGTGGCATCTTAACAGACGCTTTATCGCAAGATAAGAACCCCTGAAGAAACCATGTATCTCAAGTGCTTCCAGGGCGTATTCAGAGCAGGTCGGGATATAACGGCAACGGGGCGGAAGCAGTGGACTGAGTACTTGCCGGTAGGTCCGGATGAACGTCATTAATATTCGTTTGGGGGTTGCTTTCAAGCGATTCGTCATGACGGTTTCCGAATGTCCCTCAGGTCTGACCGTTCGATGCTGGCCTGTTCCTCTGGAAG
>JAUIAZ010000010.1 GCA_030427465.1 Gammaproteobacteria bacterium
GGAGAAGCCAACCATGCACTGCCACAACACGTCTTAATCCCTTTTATATGAGGGAAACTCTTCGAGGCGGAAAAATTAATCAATCAAAAGGAAAAACATTGTCTTAATCCCTTTTATATGAGGGAAACTCTTCGAGGAAGGATTTTTATTCAAAAAGGAAGGACACCCTGGTCTTAATCCCTTTTATATGAGGGAAACTCTTCGAGCCAGTTTATCGACGGTGACGAAGACGAGTGCACTGTCTTAATCCCTTTTATATGAGGGAAACTCTTCGAGTTAAATTCAAAAAGGGATTAAGCCATGAAAATACAGTCTTAATCCCTTTTATATGAGGGAAACTCTTCGAGCCTGAACCACAAACCGATATTTCACTTGTACCCGGTCTTAATCCCTTTTATATGAGGGAAACTCTTCGAGCTGTCCCGGGAACTGGCGAGCTGGCAACCTCCGGGTCTTAATCCCTTTTATATGAGGGAAACTCTTCGAGGGCTGTGATTAAGCGATGAGGGCAGCAATGTCATTGTCTTAATCCCTTTTATATGAGGGAAACTCTTCGAGTGTGGGGGCAAGGTGCACTGGTGTAAGTGTGGCAAGTCTTAATCCCTTTTATATGAGGGAAACTCTTCGAGTGATCAGCTTGTCAGCACAAACAAGCGATAGTCGTCTTAATCCCTTTTATATGAGGGAAACTCTTCGAGACACAACGGGTTCTAAAATGCTTAAAATCAAAGATGTCTTAATCCCTTTTATATGAGGGAAACTCTTCGAGGGCACCGCCCTTTTTTATCCTTAAAATACAGAAGCTTACAAAGGCCTTCTGCAGAATTTCAGGCAAAGCGGAAGTTGTGTGATTTTTGACCAGTACAGACAATCAGTTTTACCATTTTTTTATAGAGCATATGCATGGTAACTCGACCTGCATTTCCTTGCCACTCACAGATGGGCTCACAGTCAGGCCCCACCTGATTTAGCGTCTCAGGATCAGGCGACTCCGTCACGCCACTCATCCAGCGCCAGTTCCAGGCGCAGGAACCAGACAGCCAGGCGTGCTTTCAGCCATTCATCCATTACGGCCAGATCTTGATAAAAGCGTTCAGTCGAGGGCTCACCGAATGCTTTCTGCTGACCCAGCCAGGCCATCACCATCACCGTCAGCGGGTCAGCAAGCGTCTCTGCCACCCATTGTCCGAGCCGGGTCTCGGGGTTCAGGCCAACGCCTCGAAGAGTGGTTGACACGCGGGCATACTGCCAGCCCGCAATGTGCTGACGATAAACCGCAACTTTTCTTGCTGGTAGCTCCTGCAACCATTGCGGCCAAAGCTGCTGCTCTATTGCATCCGGTTCGGTATCCGGTCTGACCGGTACGCCCAGCAAGGACAGTTCATGCCGCCAGTATTCCCTGATCCAGGTGACCAACGATTCCGGGCCGCCCGGGCTGGTATGCAGGAATTCCAGTTGTTGTCGCATTGTCCCATCGTTACGGCCCGGCTGCATCAGGCTGGCTTTGAGCTTTCCGCGCCCCCCAAAGAAGTAACTCGGTATACCCGCCTCAGCAGCACCCAGCAGTGCGTCCAGTCCTCTGCTGATCGGACCGATCACATAGATCGCATCCACACGCAAAAAGGGGAAACGCAGCGGGGTTTTCTCTTTGGGTCGCACCACGAGCGACTGCCCTTCCTGCCAGAGTCTCGCGAGCTTGCGGGTTTCCAGAACCAGTATCCTGCGGTTAGTCATTGGAAGAAGCTCCGTACCTGCAAGGGTATTCGTCCACCCTGCGCCGCCAGGCACTGGCCAGTTTCATCAGGTAACGATGAAAGTAATGGCTTTGTGTCGCCCATTCAGCATAGAAGCGACCACGCCCTGCCTTGGCCAGAAGACAGGCCCCATTATCCATGGCAAAGTCGCGGGGGCGCAGGGTGGTTTTGCGACAAAGCCCAAGCACCCAGGATTCCGCCGGCATGCGCATCAGTTCGATCAGATCACAGGCCAATGATGGGCGGTAGTAACCGGGCTGATGGTAGAAACCGATTTCAGGGTCGAGTCCGTTTATTCGCAGCACCTGAATTGCCTGACTGGTCAGCAGGGTGTAGGTCAGTGAAAGCAGCGCATTCACCGGGTCGCGCGGCGGCCTGCGATTGCGAAGCCACACGACGCATCAGCCTGGCCTGGGATCTGATTCGCGCCTGCACCAGCTTCCGGGCATATTCACGACAGATGTTGTCATGCAGTGTTATCTGCATCTGGGCCAGCCGCCGCCGGGTGTTGCCCGCACACTCGCCGGTCTGAAACCAGGCCTTGTCTGCCCGGCCCCGGGGCAGCCCCATAAAGCCAATGCCTGCCTCTGAAAGTTTCGAGAGCACCGTGCTTGTGATTTCCACGCGCCCGATCACCACAATCTGTCCGACCTGAGTCAGCGGCAGGCAGCGCGGGCGGTCCAGGCCCTCGTGGCGAATGAGCAGATGCTGACGCTCTGCGTCGAGCCGGGTATTCTTTCGGTCGAGGATGAGCAGGTTTGACATGTGGTACCCCCGGTATGTGTCGGGTTTTACCGTATCACTACCCGCCCTTTTTCAGGCAAACCAAAAATTTTTCACTGGCTCTCAGAAGCAGCCTGCGGTCTGATCCGGTAACCACCCAGTCCGAATGTGGCATTCTTGCCTACATGCAACCACTGGCCCAGGTATAGCAAGGGCCACAAGGGCTGCCAGTCACCCTGCAGGCGAAACGTGCCCATCAGGCCACCCAGCGCCATCTTCTGCTGTTGCCGGTTGGAGTATCGTTCCCAGTTGCGCCAGTGAAGGTCATGCGCACAGTTTATGCCTGCGGCATAGCCGGCCAGTTCGGAAAGCGGCCATTGGCTTTCGGGCAGTTCCAGGTGACATTCGGCAACCGCAGCATAACGGCGTATCAGAGCGGCAAGCCAGTTGGCAAATTCAAAGTTATCCGGCTTCTGCAGCTCACGCTGACGCAGTATGCGCGTTGGTGTCTGAAGTGACAGGGCAAGGGATGGAGCCTGAGGGGCCGGTGGTATACGCACACCTGCCTGGTGCTGCTCTACCTTGTCACCTTTCTCTTTGTTCCACACCGTTTGGGGGTTGCCATCCAGCGTATCCAGACAAGTCACCGCTGTCAGGCTGAAGCGCAGATCCCGATTCGTCAGCCCCCGGGACAGGGCATTTTTCCAGCACAGTACCAGCAGCGGCAAGTGTCGCAGCGCAGGCCCCATGACCACCATGGTAAAAGACCAGCTCTGCCCGGTTCTGATGTGCTGTCCCCCTTCCTGGTATTGACCGGTCATCACATAAGGGTTGGGTCCTTCGCGACCGTTACCCGGAATACGGGTGGGCACACGGGGGGATTCAAATACCGAACTGTACAGGCAGGAGTGACGCAGCAGACAGCCATTGCAGTCAGAGGCACCGGTCATACACGCCAAATTACGCAGTTCAATTCCGAAGGCACCGCGCAAGGCCGAACCTGGCCAGGGTGGCAGCCAGCCCCCCTGCTCGCATTGCAGGTCAAAGCGGTAGGCGGCCAGTGGCCAGTGATCCGGCAGGTTCACTATTCTGCCTCCGCAAGCTTTTCCAGCAGGCTCAGTTCGAAGCGCAGATTGCGCAACTGCTCGGAGGACAATACCGCACCTTCGGCGATACGCTCCAGCGACCGGTAAACCACCGCCTGATCCCCCGCCTGCATTTCAATGCGCTGACGCACCAGCGGTACCTTCAGCTTCAGCAGTTCGCCCAGCACCGTCGCGGTTGCCTCATGGCCTACGGCCGATTCAAACCCGTTGACCAGCAGTGCCCGGGCCTCTTCGACACTGAGAGGGCCACTGAGCCGGTATGTACCATGGGTGGTCAGTACGGGTGTGTTGAGCAGGTAAATCATCGGTGTTCCTCAATCCGGGTCAGGCAAAACTGGGCTGGTTGCGAATAGCGGCATCGAAGAATTCGGGGTCCCCGTAGTTATTGATGTACTGGAAACGCAGATCATCGTGCGCCAGGGTCACCATCGCGGCGACAATACTGGAGGTTTTGGTGCCACCTGTGGCGTCAACCATGACATCCTTTTCCTGCACCCCCTGTTGTTTGGCATCATTGATGGCTTCCCGGTAAGCCGTATACAGCGCTTCCATATCCTGATCGCCAACCTGCTGTGGATAGCGCTCGACCGATAAGCCCGGCATAAAGCTCTGGAGCAGCTGCCTGACAGTCTCAAACTGCGGCCAGGCTTTACTGGTGCAGATCAGCACCAGTTTCATGGCCGGTAACTGGCCGGGGTTTCGTACCTGATGCTTCTGATAGTGCCAGGCAACCAGACGCAAAGTCTGCTGCCAGTTGCCCAGCACATTGTCTTCACGATTGGCCAACACTGCCGCTTCCAACGTAGCCGGGCACAGTTTTTCTTCAAGCGCCCCGGCCTTTTCCACGCAGAAATACCGATCGCCATTATCGGCCTCGCGCATGCCCACTGGCTGCCCCGGTTTGAAAAACGAGAGGCTGGCAACAATGGTTCGCGCGGGGCGCACACTGTTACCCGACAGACTGTTGAGATTGCGCGGTGGCAACAGTTCCCGCCCCAGGAAATAGAAGGCCACCGAACTCACCAGTAAAAGACCAGCAGGCAGGATCAGTCGCTGCCAAAGGCTCGCCGGCTGGTAACCCTCTGCCTGCAGGATCTCCGGCGCAGTCAGGGCGAGCCAAAGGTTTGCGCCGGGGTCCAGCACGGTATCCGCCACCCAACCGGTGGACATGACCAGCAACAACCCCACCAGCGCAGCCAGAAGGCGCAGGCCGATGGTGGCGAGCATGCGCGCAGCTTGTCTTGGTTTTTCAGTCATAAGCAACTTTCCCACCCCTTAGTGGAAGTTGAAAGGCAGACAGCGGTTCAGCCACTGCCAATTCTGTTGCGGGCTGAGCCCTTCCCCTGCCGACAGGGCTTCGCTCCACTCGGCCAGTGCTTCGTGGGGCGCGGCTGGAAGCGTGTTCTTCAGCGTGTCCGACCCTGAATCAGACTCTTCCTCTGCCAGACGGATGCCTTCGGCTTTGAGCCACACGGCGAGCACCTGGCGCATCCACTGCAGCAGTGGGGCTTCCTCCGCCGCGAGTATGTCCAGGGCTGACTGCGCCCAGATAGCGGCTTTCTTCGCCTTGCCGGCACGATGCAGCAGTGCCGCGCGGTAGGCATTAATCAGCGGCCAGGGGTGACCGATGCCTGAGAACCAGAACTTTTCAATATCAAGGTACGCAGCGATCTCGCTTTCTAGCCCCGGCAAGGCGACCATGGCGCGAACCAGCAGGTGATGCTCGAAGCGGGGGCCGTCTTCCCGCACTTCCGGGCGCTTGATGAAGGCAGAGGGCGCCAACCCGGTCAGCTCCTGCCAGCGGGCAGAAAAGTCCAGCTCAGCGGCACTGTCCGCAACCATCTGGTCAATGCAGGCCAACAAACGGTAGGTGCCGGTCTGACGCGCTTCCCGCTGCTTTTCAGAGGCATCAGACAGCCGTGCGAAGGCTTCGGAGGCCACACGCCAGAAATTCAGGGCATCTTCAAATTCCCCCAGGAAAGCCGCATGCTGCCCGAGGCTCGACTGCACCTTGGCCCAGTTACGCAGGCCCGGCACCGCAGCCGGCAGGCCAACCCAGTCGTTCAGGGCACCGAAAGCCGATTCAAAATCGAAGCTGTTGGTCGCTGCAACCGCGACCCGGAGATCGGCTTCACAGCACTCGGCTGCGGCTTCTTCCCGCAGATCCCGCGAGAGAGCGAGGCATGCACGTACGTCTTCCAATGCCACCGCCCCCATGTGGTTATGCCTCGCCAGGGAGGCAGATCGCCACAGCAACTGCAGGCGCGGCGGCAACTGTTGCTCCGCGGGCTGCCATTCTGCCAGCCAGTCCAGTGCATTACAGAGTTCCGCCAGCACATAATCCTTCCGTTGCATCAGGCTTTGCACATAGGCCAGATAACGCTTCCAGCGCCCGGCGTCACTCTTCAGAGTACCCCCCAGCTGCTGGCTGATTTCCCGGGCCAGGCTGCCTGCGGGTTCGTCCTGCAGATGCGATACCAGGGTGTACCATTCGGATGGCTCAAGTTCGCGATGCCTGTCGAGCAGCAAATAAAGCCGCTCCATGGCCTCATCACTGGGGCGCAGCAGGCAATGGCCCTGCAGGCGACTGCGACGCAGACGGTCGCGGTTGACCGCGGCCTGGCTCCCCCAGGTATAGGCCAGTGCATCGATATAGCCGTTGGCACGGTGACCGTCTTTGGTGATGAAACGCGCTTCAAGATTTACCTGAGCAAAGCGTGGATCCAGTTCAGCCATCTCTGCACGTAACAGTCGGGCGACCACAAACAAGTCCACACCGGCCGTATACTCGCTGCGGTTTTCAATATGGAACGTAATGCGGGCAGACTCGCCTGGAACGGTCTCGGTTTCAGGGTGATCCACCGGCAGCAGGCGCAGAACCCAGCGCATCAGCGTGACAACACCACTGACCCAGTTCCTGTCGAGCCCGGGAATGGCATCTTTCTGGGTAAAACCAAGAACCCCGACCGGCTGGCGCAGAAGATCTTTCATCGCCTTGTCCACGTCTTCGGGCTCTTCAGAGCGTGCGTGAAAGCCTTTTCTGAGGCGGGGCAGTTTGACCCGGTCTACCGGAAGAGCCAGCGCCGCAATGCGACCCAGCGCGTTGTCACCCAGACCCACCTGGTCGACTTCCGGGCCGAATGCTTCGCCGGTTTCATCAATGAGTATGTCCCAGTTTCTCGCTGCCTCGAGGTGGCGCAGACTGTTCGGGTGCCGACCGTCTTGCAGAGAAATCCAGGGCAGCCCGCTCTGGGTAACCCGCGGCCTGTCTGCTTTAGACCAGGGCACTCTGGTATCTTTTTCGAGGGCTATTTCTATCTGACGCACACTGCGCTTATCCGCGCCTTCAAGAAGGCTGGCCTTGCGCTTGTCAAAATCGGCCTGACTTTCAGACTGCAGGCGGGCAGCGAATATTTTTAGCTTCAGTGCCAGCGTGTTTTCACCCGCCTGAATATCGCTACGCACCTCTTCGAGATAACCGGGCTTCAGCACATCGCGACGCGCGGCTTCCGCCAGCACATCCTGAAGCCGTTCTTCCTGTTTGCCCCAGCTGGCCCAGATAAAGGCCCAGCGTGCCAGGTCGCTGCCAGTCATTGTTGGCAGATCAAAATCTGTCTTTGCACCACTTGCCTTGCCCACGGGCTTTTTACCAGTGGTCTGCGTTTTTTTCGCAGCACCTGAAGACTTTTTATCGCTGCTTTCTTTACTGGCGGCTTTACTACCGATCTTTGCTGTCTTGGCAAATTCCTTGCCAAGCCTGGCCTGCAGCTCTTCGCCGCTGCGCATTTCGTTCCAGCGCTCGCCTTCTCCGTGCAGGCGGGTACGCAGCACCAACCTGGCCTTTGGGTAAACCGCAATGGCCTGCAACCAGAAGCGGGTCGGGGTCTGATCCGAGCCCACAATGCACTGCACCTGGTCAAAGTCTGCAACCAGTGCTTGCCTGAGTTCTTCCAGGCTCCATTTTTTTGCCGCTTCCTCATCCAGCGTCCGGCAATTCATGGCCTGAATAAAGTCCGGCAAGTTGTGAGGCAGATCCGGCAGTAACAAGCAGTGGCACTGTGACATCTTCTAATCCTTTATTTTTTCTTTTTCATCATCATTCTTAGGGCAGTTTCCTGCCTACTGTCTGCGGTCATCATCATATACCGCCTTAAACCATGCTTCCCAATATAAGTCTCAAAGCGCTGCGGAAAAGGTTTCAAAAATTTTTGTTCCCCCCAAGTGTGAGCCGTTTTTCTTAATCTTTGCTCCGGCCAACCGGCTGAACGATCGTTGAAAACTGCGGAGCACCCGAACATGATGACCCTGATTGTCGAAAAACCCTATGCCTTGCTGAGTGAAGGCCGTTGCCTGCGCCTGGAACACCAGGGCCAGCTGGTGCGCCGGGTACCTTACTACCAGATCGACTGCCTGCTGATTCGAGGCAAGGTACCCCTGTGCGCCAGCGTACTGCGCGATGCCTGTCAGGCCGGGGTGCCTGTTCTGTTCAGTGGCACCAGACAGGCCGAACCGATGGCCTGGGTCACGACGGGTGAGTTACCCGGTTTATCAGCACGGCGCGCCCAGCATCGAGGGGTTGATCACGAGTCGTGGTCTCTGGCTATTGCGCGCCAGATTCTGCTCGCCAAGATCAATGCGACTGCCCTGGCCAGCCAGGGCCTGCCCCTTTCTTCAGGTGAAAACTCACTGAACACTCGCCTGAAACGCGCGGCAGAACAGGCGGGCCAGGCGGAAAGCGCCGATTCTTTGCGCGGCATTGAAGGCTTTCTGGCCCGCCAGTGGTTTGCCGAACTTGGCCGCCATCTACCTGGTGAGTGGGCATTCAGCGGGCGAAACCGGCAGCCCCCAAAGGACCCGTTCAATGCCCTGCTCTCACTCACCTATACCCTGTTGCAGGCCGATGTCAGACAGGCGCTTGTATGGCGCGGTCTGGAACCAGGTCTGGGTTTCCTGCACACGCCTGCACCTGGTCGGGCCTCGCTGGTACTGGACCTGCTGGAGCCCCTGCGCCCACTGGCTGATCTTTGGGCCCTGTCTTTGTGCAGCACCCGCCTGACAACAAAGCACTTTGATCAAAGCACAAAGCACGGGTGGCAGCTGAACAGTGAGGGCCGTCAAATCTATTTCCCTGCCTTGACGCGCTGGCGACAGCATTTTGTGGAATCCCTCCCCCTAAGCGCTTCGCCAATCCTGTGGCCCGACACCCCGATTCCAGAGCTTACTGACGATCTGGGTGGGCTGTGTCGGCATCTGAGCCGGGTGCTTGCGCGTGACATTTGCCGTATCACGGGTAGCCAGGAAGTGCCCGACCACCCGGCAGTGAATATGGAAGATGAAGACGCGGATCAGTGAAGGAGAAAACCATGAAGCACATACTGAAAGCCATGCTAAGCCCGGCCAACATGAATCAGGCCTGGCGCTGGTTCCGCAATGACCGTACCGTCTGGCAACGCGGTTTGCGGCGCAACGAGATGGAGCCCCACCGGACCCGTCACATTCTGGAGATGCAGGCCGAACTGCGCGAAGGCCGTTATCGCCCTGACACCCTGCGCCGGTTTGATCTGCGACAGGGGGATGGCAAGGTACGCGAACTGGCCAACCTCACACTCAAGGACAAGATCGCTCAACGAGCCCTCCTTCAGGTTATTCAACCGCATTTTGAAGCCCGTTTTCATCCCGACAGTTTCGGCTACCGGCCAGGCCGCAATACCGGCATGGCCGCCGGGCTGGCCCGCACCCGAATTCTGGAAGGCAAACGCTTTCTGGTGCACACCGATATCGAAAAGTTCTTCGACCGCGTACCCCACCCTTTGCTGAAACAAACCATCAAACGGCGTATCCGTGATCGCAAAGCCCGTCAACTGATTTTTCGCTGGCTGGAAGCCCATGCCAGAGAACACGCCCGCTGGTGGCGCTGTGCCCGAGGTATTCCCCAGGGCGGCATTCTCTCGCCCTTCCTGGCCAACCTGTATCTGGATGAACTTGACTGGGCCCTGCAACGCCGTAAGGTCAGCTTTGTTCGTTATGCCGATGATATTCTGCTGCTTTGCCGTAACCCCGGACAAATGCGCAAACAGTTTCGCCTGCTCAAACGTCTGTTGCGAAAGCTCGGGCTGAGCCTGAGCCAACGTAAAACCCATCTCGGACCCGTGCGCAAAAACCAGCGCTATCTGGGCCAGCGGCTACCGCATATCGACCCAAGGCAGCCGGCAAGTCGTCGATGACTTGCCGGTACCAGCAGGCTGGGGTATCTTTTTATCTTGAGTATGGCTCTTTAACAAGTAATCAGAACATTTGGTTCTAAATTAGACTGTTTTGAAATAAACAGTAAAAACAGCTAATTAAACGTGAACTAAAAATATTCGCAGCCATCGACACTTGTGTGAAGCAGGCAGTTTGAAGCACTATATCTTGTGGTTCTGACAGAACGATCCAGGCAGAGAAAAGTAAACAAAAGTTAATGGTTCAAAGTACTCGACATGACTTACTGTAAATAACTGGTTTTAAAGCGCTTTCAGAAAGTCAATAGAGCCAGAACCTTTCCCCGTTCAGAAGGGGATTAAGACCTTCCGACCAGTCACTCCACCCGTGATCCTCCGCCAGAACCTTTCCCCGTTCAGAAGGGGATTAAGACGGCCAGAAGCAAAAGAACGGCAGCGATCGCAATGCCAGAACCTTTCCCCGTTCAGAAGGGGATTAAGACTGTCCTTTTTTCACCAAAGGATAACTTCTCTAAGCCAGAACCTTTCCCCGTTCAGAAGGGGATTAAGACGGCAGAGATAGTGCCACCGCAAAAAAACCAAGGGCCAGAACCTTTCCCCGTTCAGAAGGGGATTAAGACAACTGCATCCTTTTGATCGCAATCTTTCGGGCGCCAGAACCTTTCCCCGTTCAGAAGGGGATTAAGACAGTCGATTTCTGGCCGATCTTGTAGGCGAAACGTCAGAACCTTTCCCCGCTCAGAAGGGGATTAAGACAGTACCTGGATCGTCGGTATGTAACAGTAACGATGTCAGAACCTTTCCCCGGTCAGAAGGGGATTAAGACTAGGCAGCGTTCTTCTTGAAACCACGCTTTGCAGCGTCAGAACCTTTCCCCGTTCAGAAGGGGATTAAGACTTCGAGACGCTGCTCCTTGGCGAATTCCCGCGCGTCAGAACCTTTCCCCGTTCAGAAGGGATGGCTCGTACTCATCACGCACTATGGCTGAAAGCTGCTGATTTTCGATCCGCCAAATACCACGGCCTTCCCGCCAGATCAGGCCTTTATCCCGAAGCCTTTCAATGCCGTTTTGAATAGCACTTTTGGTGACTTTGGTTCCCAGCTTGGTTGCCAGTTCAGTATAAGTTTCCGGAGTGTAAAGTGACTTTTCGGGAGAGAGCTCAAATCTCGCCATCAGCTCTTTGTCCAGAGCGTTTAAACTCTCCCAGCTTTGCTTGGCACCCAGATCTGGTGGATTGAGCTCGTCGTACCGCCTTTTCCCTTCGCCCAGTTCATAAACCCCCGAGTTGTTCATGAACTGCAGAAGCTCTACGACGTACGCCGGGGAGAAGCCCTGGCTGACAAAAATACTCAGTAGCACGTCGGCGTCTAAGCTTCTGCGTGACAGGTACTCAAATCGCTTAACCAAAAAAGTGGTGAATGCCGCATCCAGATCAGGGAAAGGAACCAGCGAGGCTGCATTGAAAAACGGTGCTTTGTGTAAGCGGAACAGGCGATCCAGGTTATCTCGTGAAGACCCGGTGAATACAGCCCGAACAGATCCTTTTTCTGATTCTAAAAAAGTTCGCAGCGACGCTGTAAACGGCAAAAACCGATCAGATGTTGCCAGATGTTGAATTTCATCGAACATGAAAAGCGTTCGGTCACTGTGCTTGATAACCTCATCCAGTGCCGTGATAGCATCAGACAGCTGCGGTTGCTGCTGGCTGCTTAACTTGGCACTGACCACCCCCAAATTCAAAGATAATTCCTTCTGCAAACCAGAAAGACCTGTTTTGAGTGACTCCTCCAGCGTTTTTTTAACCCCGGCCAAAACACAATTCTCCGGAGAGACTCGGTCCCTCCAGAAATTGATGTAGCAGACCTGAATTCCTTCTTTAATCGCCAGAGGCTTCAAATCGTCGCGCAAAAATTCGGTTTTGCCTTTTCGCCTTTCAGCAAACAAGGCCAGCGACGCTGCTCCATCGACCAATGCTTTCAGGTATCCTCTTGCGAGATCTGTACGCGGGAAATGCCAGCTCTTGGTATAAGCTTCTGCCATGCTTTACCACCTTTTACTTTTTTAAAACAGTAATTACTGTAATTCAAAAGTAAAGAGCAGTAAACCTATCTCAACTTCCTTCATTGAGCGTCTGCTCTCTGCCTTTCTGCCAGGCTGCGGCCAAGTGTGGCTCATCCACCATAAAGAGCAGGATTCGAAGGGCCTAATGCTGAGCATGACCCGGCTGGAGTTTTTCATTGCGACTGAATCATTCCCTGCCCGTCCTCCCATTTCCCAAGGCAAAAATTTTCCATTCCTGCCCTGCTCAGCATGTGGCCTTATTCTGTGTTCTCCTTAACCAGCCCAGGGAGAATACAGACATGCCTTTACTCAACGACCCACTTTGGCGCGCACTACTCATGCTCAATGCGCCCTTCTTGCTGGCGGTACTCTATGTGCTGTTTCATCGGGGTGGCGCACGATGGACGGCGTGGCGACCTGCACTCTGGCTGGAAGACTGCCTGAGTCGTTTGTTGACCACTGGCACGCTGTCGATGATGTTTCTGATTGCCCTGGCAGCCTACCTTCAAGGCTGGGCCATTGCTCACCGTGTCGCACTGGTTTGCCTGTTGCTCTGGTACAGCCTGGGTGGCGTGCTGTGGCTGACTCGCAGTTCGGGTGGTCGTTATTATGGCGGCAGTTTTTATGAGGACAGCCGTGGCCTGCCCTTTGATCCACAGCGGATGGAATAAGTCATGCCCCGGCGTTTTCCGGCCGTGGTGGCCTATGACATCAGCGAAAACCGCACACGTCGGCGGGTCTTCCGTATCCTTCGGGACTGGCGCATTGAGGGCCAGAAATCGGTGGCGGAATGCTTTCTCTCCTATCGAGAGGCGGAGGAACTGTTCGTGCAACTGCAGGAAGAAGTGGATCCGGTCACTGATCGACTGGCGCTGGCATTCCTGCACACGCCCCTCAGAATCCGCACTCTGGGTACCGGCCATGCCACCTTTCCTTCCGGCCACTTTCATCATGGAGGTACACTTCGATGAGTGCCCCCTATCTGGTTGCCTATGACATCCGTGAACCCCGGCGCTTGCGACGGGTGCACTACCGCCTGAAAAAGCTGGGGTTGGCCATTCAATATTCAGTGTTTGTGGTGGAAGGCCATGGCCTGATGCAGGAGGTTCACACCCTGCTGCAACAGATCACAGCACCTGAAGATGACATTCGGATCTACCGGCTACACAGCCGCCAGGCTCTGTGGATGAGTGGCCGGGAAAGTGCCCGGCCGCCAAAGGGCGGAAGGAAACCCAGGAATCAGAACAAGTCCATCGGCCTGTTGGACAGTTGGTTTGTGAAAAGGTGATGCTTCGTCTTCCGTTGCCTAGCCATACCAGTCTGCCAACTGCAGGTTCGGCACTCGCTTAAACTCTCTGGTGTTGCGCGTCACCAACGTTCCGTTAACGGCCAGGGCGGTCGAGGCAATCAAAACATCATAAGGGCCTATCGGGTGGCCTTTTTTCTCCAGCCCTGCCCGGATTTTTGCGGCATGCGCTGCCTCGCTGACGCCAAAGGGCAGTATGTTGACCAGGGAAACCAGTTCACCCAGTTGCTTGCGTCTTTTCGCAGGCGAGCTGGATAGGGCAATTCCATATTCAATCTCATATAGCACGATGGCCGGGATACCGATCAGCTGCGGGGAGATTGAAAACAGATTTTCGGCCACCGCCCCCATTCCCTTAAAGAAATAGATCAGCGTGTTGGTATCCAGCACCACCATCAGAAACTCTCCCTGTCAGTGGGGTAGTGTTTGTCTTTGCGTAAGTCATCGATAGAAGGAAAGTCACGCCATGCACCCACCAGATCCTTTATGCTCAGCGGCCATTCGCTGGATACCTTTTCATCAATCAGGCGTGCAATCCACTTGCTTTTAGACAAGTTGGCAGACCGGGCAGCTTTGGCCATTTTTTTTTCAGTTTCATCATCCAGATAGATAGTAACCTGCCCCATCCCAGCTCCTTTAAAATATATGTGCACATATACTTTAAAAGAGAATGCCACATCGGGCAATAATGCCTGGAATTGCCTGGCCAAAATTTTTTGAGTCTGCCTGTCTGCGTGTGTGAGCCACTACAATTGGCTCTCGTTGTTGTTTATGCCAGGCAGTGAAACCATGAGTGAAAGAAGTCAGGACGAGTCAATCACCAAGGCCTTTCTGCTGGCCCTGGCCATGGCGGTGCTGATCGGGTCAGGCGGGCTTTTTCTTATTGACTTATCTGCCAATCATCAGGAACAGGCGCTGGCTCAGGCCGGGCAGAGTTTCGCGAGCCTGCCCGTGGTTGGTAAGGTGACAAGAATTACTCTTGAAGAGTTCGGGGGTATGGGCTACCCCGCCCCGATCAATATCAATCGCTACGTATACCACGCTGGCGGCTACCGCATCGTACTGAATCTGGACCCACAGGTATTTCTTTTTACCGGCACCGAAATTCGCTACGACCGTGATAACAAACAAGCCCGCATTTTCTGTTTTCTGAAACAGGGCGCGCCGCGGTGCTTCTACGGCAAGATACTGGAGTCTTTCGAAGGGAAATCACTCCATAAAAATAAAGGCTGAAAAGGAGAAACTATTTTGCCAGACCGTAATGTACCAAATCGCGATATCGCGAAACGAGCAGCGCCTTCCTTCAGAGCGCTTTTGCTCGCCGAACTAAGAGATGATTCAACCAACTTGCTGCTGGCAGTTTCCGGCACCGTGTTGACGGTGGCCATGATTATCCTGGCTTCGCACCCTGGAACGATTCTGGTGGCCATTGGCGCACAATGCCTGTTCATGAATTGCCTGCTGGAAAGCATCCACCTGCAGGACATGCTGAATCACTTCGAGGAAGAGTCTGATCAGGATTCCGGCCTTGATGTCACCTTGAATTTTGAACAACGGCAACGACGCCTGGATTCCATCATCAGGGCCGTATTTGTGCTGGGTCATGCCTTGCTGATGGGTGGGGCGGTCTGGTTAGTTGGCGACAAGTTTCCAGCGCTTCTAACCCAGTAAGGCTTTCAGTTTTTTTGCCCGCTCTTTGGCTTTTTTCGAACCACTGGCGTAGCCCGTCCCGAGCAGTTTTTCTACCAGGTATTTGCACTCACCCTCGGCCCATTTCTCTTCCGCAGCTTTGGCGACCATGGCATTCACTTCCGGGAAGATTTCGTTTTGAGCGGTTTCCATGGCTTCAAAGCGGGTCAGCAGTTCAACAATTTCCGGCATGTGCGGCCCCAGATCCTTGAGCTTTTCAGCCTCAGCTGCGACAGCCTCCGCCTGCTCTGCCTGAAGCGCTTCCTCTTGCTCTTTTTCAGCCTGCGCCAGCTTTTCCTTGGCAGTCTTACGGGCCTCGTTGAGCTGGTTCTGAATATCCTGCTCAGATACATAGGGTGCATAGATCAGCTTCTGATTGGCATTGCCGCCTTTAGCATTCCGGAACTCTGCCAAAGGCATATAGGTCAGGTCTTTTTTGCGACCATATGCCGGGTCAGCCATATGCAATAGATGCTGTATCTCTGGTAAGCAGCCAAAAGGAACAAAAGGGTTTTCCTCAATCCCAACTGCTACGCTGTGGCAGAATGTCTGCATCAGAACAGAAGCATCTGGCACAGCATTCCCGGGGTCATTGGCACGGCATGTAACTGAATCCACCAGCACCTGCACCCGCCCCATACCCAGGGGTTTACCCAAACCAAGACTGTGTCGTTTATCTGAATCGCCCCCCCAGATCAGCACCCACCATAATGCACCCAGTTCAGCGGGTTTGAGATTATGGAAGTACAGTCGCGTTTTAAATACCGTTTGTTCTGGTAAGGCTTGCAGTTGAATCTGAACGCTGGCACTGACCTTTCCGCCATTTCTGGTGAAGTGGTCAAACTGGTCACGCCGGAAATCCGCCACCGGATAGCGCTTCCAGCCACGCACTTTGGCCTGAGTGTCCCAGAACGTGGTATAGGCGGAACCGCTGAGGCGCCCTTCTCCATCACCGGACTGCTGAAGATAGGCGGGAAAGAAGCTGGCTTTCGGGCTGCTAAGCACTGTATGCGGTAAGGTCAGGGGCATAGGGTTACCTTCTGCCACCGCATCCATAATGTTGACGCGGCTGCGGAGGTTGGCTTTCCCACTGGGCTCTGTGCGCCCGAACAAACAGTCTGCCAGATCCATCTCTTCAGACTGATGCAGGGGCTGCACCTTCGCTACTGCGGAATTCACGCTTTCCTGGCAGCCGATACGAAACATGAACGCCAGCCCCATATGCTCGATGGCATTGCCTGCCGTATTTCTCAGGTAGAACACCGGGATACCGGGCGCCATCGCCCCCCATCGCTGCTGCATGTACCAGTCATAATCGGTATCGCGGTTTTGCGGATTGGAGCGATGCGCATAAGCAAAACGGGCCATCACGGCTTCGGGGACCAGCTCACCTTCTCCGGCTTTGGGCAGATCAAAAATAAACTCGCGTTTTTTGCCAGATACGTCACCGGTAAAAACGATCACCGCATTTTCACCAGGGCTGACTTGGGCAGCCAGGGGTTTCTGGAAAGGTGCGCCTTTTCGCGGTTTGATGGTTTCAGTGCCTTTCTGATAACTGACCGCAAAAAAGTGGGAGAATGGCCCTTGGTTGAGACCGATGCCGGCCTGTTTTTCAAAGCGCGCACTGGCTTTTTTCTCCCCAAGTACTGTTCTGAAGCGCCTGTCCACACGCTCCAGTTCGGTATGTTTTACCGCAATATACGCGGCCGGATAGAGTCTCCATTTACCCTGCTCCAGGCGTAACCAACCTGCACTTTTTGTTTGCTGGTTTATTTTACCAAAGGGGGTACCTGAGCTGAGATCCCGCATACTGAAATGCTGGTCAGTCACGCGCTGCATCTTGCCATAGCCCGCAATTTCGAGCACGGATCTGAGCATACCTTTCAGGGAGCTGCCGGGAATCGCATAGCGACCATCCGGCAGCTGATGGAAACGGGCCAGAGTTTCGCCATTTGGCCCTTTGCCCTGTTCTCCACCGATCAGGATCGGGGTTTCCGCCAGCAAACTGATATCCAGGTGCCCGCAGAAGCCGTCCTGAAACGGATGATCGTGACTGATTTCCTGCTGCCAGGGTGGCAGATAGACCTTACTGGAAAGCGGCACAAAATGATAAGGCGCATGAATGGCTGACATAAGCTGATCTCCGTATCCTTTTATTCGGTGGGTTTAGTGCGGCCGAAACCGCGGAAGATGCCGGCAACACTGCGCCAGCCACCATCACTTCCCGCTTCCCAGATTCGATTATAATGCACTGTCTGATCCCGATACGCTGCAAGCAGGGAACAAGCCGGAGTCATCCAGTGACTGGATACCCCGGAAGACTGCTCCGGCCGGCAGCTATAGCTTGTCAGGCACCAGTCCTGGCTCCCAAGATACCGCAGATGCAGGCTCTGAACGTCCCGAACGAACTCACCCTGCAACACTGGCTTCCCCGCAACCGCTGACCACCAGGGGGTTGAATCATGTTCCAGGCTGGTCAGTGTGGTCGAAGTACCCTGCACCCAGCCCGCTTGCGGACTGAAATCTTCCAGGATCTCCCAGACAGCTTCTGCGCCGGTAACCACCCGCGCCTCCACTTCGAACTGAACCGCTTCCGGCAGCTTCAGTTTAAGCCCCATGGGCCTGGCATCTGCCAGTGCCTGCATGGCAGGTAAAAAAGACTGGTCGCTCATTCGGCACCCTCCGCTTCATAGTCATGCTTGCCCTGACACACACCCATACCTCTGCCTGTTCCGGCCCCCAGTGCCAGATCACCGTTGCACAGGTCATCCAGTGTATCTTTGAGCGCCAGCGACCAGACGGATGGACAGGCTGCCATACGGTCAGCATCAATTAACAGGTTCACGGCAAAACCGACATCATGCAGGTACTCCTGGGAATACAGGGCCCCATCCAGGGTGCCCCCGGTAAAACGATCGATACTGTTATGCTGACGCTTACCGATCTGGCTGGCACTGAGGGTGGCAGGCTGTATCAGTACATCATCAACCAGCAGAGCACTGACCTGGCCATCTGAGTCGCCCTGCCGCTGCTTCAGCTGCTCACTACCGAAGAGCTGTTCAATGACCCTTCTGAAGGTTCCCTGATCTCCCATTGCCTCATTTGCCTCTGTGGTAAAGCAGCCGAGATACCGCCTCAGGTGGTAAGTAAAGCGATGGCGAAGCGCTCCTTTGATACTGCTCCCTGGAATCACCAGGCTATGCTCACGCCATTCTGCCCTGCCTCCGGGCCATTCCAGCCCCGGCTCGCTTAACAGCAGTGCATCTGCTGTTTTATCGTTGTTTCGAGCCCTGAGAAAAGATTTTCCGCCGCCACCGATCCGAAGTGGAGAGATGCTCTGCAATTGTAACTGGCAAGCCTGGAAGACCCCGGATTCCAGCCTCTGCGGATTCCATTCCACTGCCTCATCAGCGGCTGCATGCGACACCAGGCTTCTTTGGCGCTGCAGAAAACGCTGCACATCTGCTGGCTGCCGCAGATCATATTTCACTGTACTGACACTGACCGCCCGGACCTGTCCGAGGCCACTCCGGGTCTTCGCGCCCAGACGAAAAGTCGCACCTCCAAGCAAGCCCAGCAGTGCATCCAGATCACGGGTTTCATCAGAGTCTGAGGTTCGCCAGCACAATTCAAAGCGAAACCGGGTACCACGGGGCAATAACACAATATCGTACTTGCCCGAGTCTTCTGCTGCCCCCCGATGACCGATCCTTACACGGTCACGCATCAGCGGCTGTGGCGTCCGCAGCCAGTTGACGACAGCATCTTTTTCATCCGGTATGGTGAGCCCTTCGGCGACACCCCCGTCTTCCAGCACCAGTAAGGCAGGTGTAAAACTGATGCGCGAGGGTTGCCCATCATCCCCCTGCAGAGCCTGAAAACCGAAGGGGGAGGTTTCTTCCTGCTCAGCCTCTCCGCGCCAACGCTTCCAGAGATGCCTGAGGACACCCGCGAGACTGCTTCCGGGAATAAAGGGAAGCCCGTTGGCATCGCGGAGTACTTCGTTGTCGTAACCACCAGACGCTTTGCCGGTCGCAATGAGCAGTGGCGATACACACTCCAGGGTGACCCGTACAAAGCTGTGGATGGGGGTATCTGCCAGCATTTACAGGCCCTCCCTGATATCTTGGATTTCCCTTTCCTGGGCCCGCCTGGCCAATTGTTGACAAAGCCCGCCCAGTTGTCTGTCGCTGAGATTCTCTACCTGGCTGTAATGTACCAGTCGCGCCAGCAACCAGTCGCCAAGGCTGACCATGGCCTGCCCGGCATGCGAGGCTTTGTCGTCGTAGAACAATCGACCCCAGTCTGCATCACCATTTCGCAAAATACCGTCACCCTGGCCGTTTCGCAGCTCCTCAAACAGATCACGCCCCTGCTGACCCACTTCTACAGCTTTGCCAAGCTCGGCGATACGTCCCCATTGTGTTTTTCCGGGGCCGCAGGGCTCCCCTGCTGGCAGGTTCGCGTAAATACGCATACCGAGATAGGCCTGCCTGAGCAACTGCATGAGCTTCTCAACCTCTCCCGGAACGGAAAACTGCTCTTCGCGGTTCGGGTAACGCTGCCTGAGCCATTGCACCAGAGGCGACTGTGATGCCTGTGCCGCTGGTATGGGTTTCGTAGCGACTGCGCTGATGGCGGACTCTTCCGGTACTGCCATAACCCCCGGCTGCTCGGTCAGTAATCCCGGCAAGTTCACGCCCACCCGGCCCAGGCCCTGCTCGCGGAATAATCCGAGCCCCTGATCTCTGAGTTTCTGCAAAACGGGATACTCACTGGCATTCACCGACTGCAGCACCAGTACGCTGCCCTGCTGGATCACCTGGCGTTCACTGTCGTATGCACGGCGTTTGGCATTGTAGGGAGAGTAGCTGCGGGTTCTTACAAAGCTCCGGTTCCAATCAATTTCGCCGCTACTCAGCCCCAGCAGGGCTGCACTCAAGCGGGTTTCGGGCTGACCAGAAGTATTAACCAGACACCAATCCGATAAGGCCATGAGAACCCATTCTTCTCCTGCTGGTTCAAGGGCATCTTCCTCAACCGCACCCCCCACTGTAATCTGCACCCGACCGAATTCTGCAGAGCGTGAGCGGCCGATTAGGGGATCATCTGTCAAAGCAGCTTCCAGCATTGGCCAGTAAGTTTCTGCTTCCGGGTCCAGGTGGATTTCCGCACTGAAGCGCTGGCCGGATTTGATTGATGCGTAACCAAACAACTGGGCATTGGCGGCTCTTCCTGTATCGGGATTGATGGCGGTCTTCAATTGCAGGCGAAAATCGGTTTCCAGCCTTTCAAATTCAGGCGTAATGAAACCGCTACGCATTTGTTTGGCCTGATCATCCCTGAGCAGGGCATGTTCGCGGTTTGCTCTGGCCAGATTGATCGTCCCTGTGGCGCCCAGCCAGTTTCTTGCCCGCGCCTCACTCTTGCCCTTCCTGATCACTGCGGCCTCTTCCCTGTCCTTGGCATAGTGGTAGGCAAAGGGCATTGGCATGCTGCCCAGTCCAGTTACTGAAACGGGATAGGCATTCCCGAACCGGACAGATCCGCTGTGAAAGAGCAGAAACGGATCAAGGTCTTCTCTCGCATACAGTCTCGCGGCCGCCACTCCGAGCAATACGCTGCCTGGCAGATAGGGTAGTGAACTGTGCTCGCCAGTGGTCGCAGATTGCTGACTGAGGATGACGTCTTCCAGCAATTCGATGATAAGCCTTTTTTTCATATGCTGGCTCCCCGCCGGGTCGGCTGCCATGAAATGAGAGCCCGCCCGAGCCCACGGTTACGGTTGCCACCCAGATGATCAATCAGCGCCGAAGCTTGCTGCAAAGCATCCCAGGCTTGTCCGGATTCGATCCATTCTTCTTGCAGGGCGACTGCCGGGTGAACCAACTGTGGACGCAGACTGATTTCTGCCCGCAAGGCGACGGGAATGACCACCTCCATACCTCTCAGGCTGTGACGCTTTGCAGCACCGGTCTGCAGGCTGATAGATGTGCTGTACAGCTCTTGATAAAGATGAGATACATGGCCTTTTCCTTCCTCTGACTGAAACCACTGCCTCTCGGCTTCACTTAACTGCGCATTGCCCACGCGTAAAAGCCCCGGCAAAACTTTTGAACGCTCAGCAAGGCTGTCATTGTTGCTTCTTGAATCAGATCCAAAAAGCCAGTCAGTTACCGATGCATCCTCCGGCAAAGCCTGGTCAGCAAACCACCCCCATTGTTCCGCACTGGCAATGCTCTGCCGCAAAAGCCCCTTCAGGTGGCGACCTGGCAGAAACGGCAAGCCTTCCGTACTGCGCTGAGCGACCGAGTCGACGATGCCGCCAGCCGCCTGCCCTGTGCCTGCCTGCCAGTAATCCAGAAACTGAATGTTCATAATCCGGGTGTTCATATCTGTGCCTCCCTGGCCTTCCACACATGCGCCAAAACCATCAGTTCGCTCAAAGGAGCTGCCACCAGACCAGGAGCACCCTCCGTTTCAGGGCGTAAACTCACCAAAGGCGACCAGTGACTGTCTGTCACTGCGTCGTGCCCGTCTTCTGCCAGCACGCCCCCCAGATTCAGAAGACTTTCCATCAGGCCCTGAAAGTCTTCCCCTTCACTTAGGCTGGCGGACCTTGTATCAAAGCGCTTGGTGCTGAGTTCATCCCAGCGGCGCAAAATCTTGCGCGCTTCATCCGGGGAAATGGCCGCCAACGATAGCACTTGTCTCAAGCGCGTTTGCCAGGCCGGATACTTCAGTACCTGGGCAGCCAGAGACTTCAATGCTGCCAGGGCAGGCAAACCCTGGGTACCAGGCAAACCGTAAGCACCCAACCAGAACATGAACTCCGGCGACAGCCCGGATCTTGCCGGGTACCGCGTTTCGCGGCTTAACATCTGTGCAGGCCTTTCCGCCGTGGTTTGCATGAGCCTGTAAAAAGCAAGCCCGGAGCACTTTTGCCCCTGGTTAGCCGACTTAACCCGATTGACCGCTTTCTTCGCTTCACTGCAAAGGGCTTCACACAGACTATACGCAAGAAAGAAGGGCTGCTTTGGCTTGATGAAAGCAACGCCGGCACAAGCAAACAGTTTTTTGGGAAAGTCCGCCGGTAAGCGTATCTGGGCCTGTTTCTGCATGACCTTGGCAAGGTCATTGAGTGCTCTTTCAGATTGTGCTTCAAAAGCTGTCAGGAAAGCTTCGGCATAATCCAGGGCCAGATCTCCCCGAACGATGAGGGTCACGTCATCCCCGCCGAGAATCAGCGGGCGGGCGGGCAGCACACCAGACTCCGACCTTGCCGGCAGCAATACCTGCTCCGAGGCATGTCTCGCAGCCGCCTGAGTCGCCTGTTCCAACCGGGAAGAGAACTCACTGTAAAGCTGTTCATAAGCCTCCGGATTTTCTTCTGTGAAGGCATCCATTTTCTGGAGTATCTGACCCAGGCCATTGCCGTCAGCATGCACCAGAGCTATCAGGTCTTGCTCACCGGCGAAAGGGAAGGCCTGCTCACCTTCTTCAGCTTGCAGATCGGTGGGCCAGATTACCGGCTGCGAACAAATCTCGGGTGTAAACTTAAGTTCAAGCGTGCTGGCCTCTTTACTGCGCTGATTCAGACGTTTGAATTTTCGCCTGGCGGCCAGATCTTCATCAATCCATTCAGGGTTTCCGCTGGGCATATCAACCGTAACTGCTGCCTTGCCAGTGCGCGGAGCCCGTTGCATGAGCGTTGTGGTCTCAGGGAAAGTCGGGGGCGGCTGATTGTTTTGTATCGCCAGTTGCGCGATACCCGCTTTGATTGCTCCACGTGCATCTTCGCCTTCACACAAACAATCCGACCATGGCAGGCCGGGTGCTACCTGGGGAAGTATCCAGTTCCAGAGGCGGCGCAGCGCCAGGAGCCCGTCAGGCCTATCTGAGAGTGCATAAAAAGTGCCCCCTGCCCTTCGGGTAAACCGGATAGAGGCGGAATCAGGCAGCTGCGACAGTACCTCATCCAGCATCTTACCGGTTAATGATTCCAGCAGGTCGCTGGCGGCAACCATATCGGCCAGTTTACCACCACTGAATATCCAGGCCTGGATCGATTTCGCCTCAAAAAGATAGGCTTGAACTGCCATCGGTTTACTCCTTGTCTCGGGGGCACTCGGGCTTATGGGTAAGCGTCATTTCCGTGAAGTTGCTGAACGATTAACTTGACCGAATCTAGCTGGAAATAAGCTAGCACAATTCAATAGCTTTAGGGCCACCCAAAAATTTTTCATTCCTTCTTTCGCCCTGCGTCGACGCAACAATAGCTCCATCCATGAATGATTCAGGAGAAAGACATGCTGTTGAAAGAAGCCATCGACGTACTGCGCACACTGGCCATGGGAGCAGACTCGCCGCAAACTTCCACCCGCGGAAAGATTGGCCGAGCGTCAGCAGGACAACCTGCGTGAAGGGCGCCCCCGCAACGCCGGGTTACCCTGGACGGATAGCCAGAAACAAGAACTGCTATCGCGATACCAGGGTGGAGAAAGTCCGACCCGACTGGCGGAGGGTTTTGAGCGATCGGCCAGCTCGGTGCTTTCTCAATTGCTCAGACTGGATGCACTAACCCAGGAAGAGGCCATCCGGATTGCTCGTGAAAACAATCTGAGCGTGCCGCATGCAGCGCGTTAGTACTCAGCAGGGCACGCCAGACAAAGGCTCCAGGAAAATTCATCCGTTCACACCTAAACTGGTGAGCATGTCTGGGTGTCAGCACAGTGGCGGGCGTTACGGTGAATTCAGAGCAAGGTCAGGAGCAATCAGTAAACGCTGAAAAGCAGGCGTGGCCTCCGGGTCTGCAGCGTCTGGCCCACTCACCCAAATGCCTGTCGATTGACCTGGAGATTCATGCTGCGTCTAACCGGTTGTTGCAATTTGCCGGGGTACGAGGCGACCAAAGTTCAAGCTGCCTGCATCAAGACAAAAGTAGCGTCGAACAGGCACTCGGCGATTTGGATAAACTGGCAGAAGGCTGCGACTTTGTGCTCGGACACAATCTCATTGCTTTTGACTTCCCGCATCTCCGAGCTTTGGGCAAGACCCCGCAGGTTCTGAAGTTACCCGTTGTCGACACACTGCGTTTAAACCCGCTGGCCTTTCCGAAGAACCCCTATCATCACTTAGTGAAGCACTATCAAAGTGGCCAGCTCTATTCCAACCGCATGAACAACCCTGAGTTGGATGCCCGGCTTACCCTCGAAGTTTTTAGCAATCAGATAGCCGCACTCTGGCATTTTCAGCAGGCGCAGCCCGAGCTACTGACCGCCTGGCACTGGCTGACTACCGTCAAACCCGCCTCTGCAACAGTAGAACCAAATCAACACACCCAGCAGACAAAGGGCTGGGATCAGGTTTTCTCAACGCTGCGCAATGCCTCACGACCGGAAGATTCTCTCGCTCGGGCTGCCACGTACAGTCTGTGTCAGGGCAAAGTATGCCAACCCACTCTAAGCCAACTCCTGGATAAATTGGACAAGCAGCCTTGGGAAACGGCCTATGCCCTGGCCTGGCTGCATGTGGCTGGGGGCAAATCGGTCGTACCGCCCTGGGTACGCCACCAGTTCCCAGGCACCTCAGAACTAATCCAGCGTCTGCGTGACAAATCCTGCGGTCAAGCAGACTGTGAATGGTGTAGCACCCATCACAATGCGGAAAAAGTCTTGCATCACCTCTTCGGATTCAAGTCATTCAGACCAGAGCCGGCTGAACCGCAAAGTGGCCAGCCTTTGCAAAAAATCATTGTCCAGGAGGCCATGAATGGCGAGCACTTGCTGGGCATATTACCCACGGGCACTGGAAAATCCGTGTGTTATCAGATCCCCGCCCTTTCCCGTTTCGAAAATACCGGCGCTTTGACCGTTGTCATCTCGCCTCTGGTCGCTTTAATGGAGGACCAGGTTAAGGGTCTGCGCGACCGTTTTGGCATTGAAAGTTGTGGCGCAATCAACGGGCTTTTATCAATGCCGGAAAGGGGGGAGCTACTGGATAAAGTGCGGCTGGGTGAGATTGGCATTCTGATCATCTCTCCAGAGCAACTGCGCAGCCGTACGGTCAGGTCGGTGCTGGCACAACGGGAAATCGGTGCCTGGGTAATGGACGAAGCGCATTGCCTCTCCAAATGGGGGCAAGATTTCCGGCCAGATTATCGCTACGTCGGGCGCTTCATTAAAGAAAGCCAGACCATCGGCGATACCCCCCCAATCCTTTGCCTGACCGCCACCGCCAAACCCGAGGTCGTCTCAGAAATCCAGGGGCATTTCCATAACCGACTGGGCGCTACGCTGAAGGTTTATGATGGCGGTGCCAATCGCGACAACCTTCAATTTCAGGTCATACCGACCACAAGCAGCGAGCGGCTCACACACGTTCAGCAAGTGCTGCAACAGTATCTGCCCGCTGATGGTCGTGGTGGCGCTATCGTCTACTGCAGTACCCGTAAACGCACAGAGGAAGTGGCTACCTTTCTTCAAGGCCAGAAAATCGCCGCCGGTTTTTTTCATGCGGGCATGAGCCCCGAGGCCAAAAAGAAGACGCAAAAGCAGTTTATTGATGGTGACCTGAGGGTGATTGCCGCCACCAATGCTTTTGGTATGGGAATAGACAAACCCGATGTGCGTCTGGTGCTGCACGCCGAATTGCCCGGCTCACTGGAAAACTACCTTCAGGAAGCCGGTCGTGCTGGCCGCGATCGGGAATCCGCGCAATGTGTGCTGCTCTATAATGAAGAGGATGTCGATAAGCAGTTTCGACTGTCGGCTTTCTCGCGTTTGAAAATCAACGAAATCCAGGCCGTTTTGAGGGCCATTCGAAGACTGGATCGGGGCAAAGATAAAAGTGGTGAAATTGTCGCCACTACTGGCGAAATCCTGCTGGAAGAAGACGGAGGCGATTTCCGGCGTGACAGCACCACAGACGATACCCGCCTGCGCACGGCGATCTCTTGGCTGGAAGAAGCCACCTTACTGAAGCGTGATGAAAACCTGGTTCAGATTTTTCCATCGTCACTGCGTATTAATTCGCTGGAAGAAGCCGAGAAAAAACTGCAACGTGTTTCCAATCCCACGGCGCGAGAGCAACTGCTTAAATTGGTCGAAGCCATCCTCGGCTGTGATGCCAGCGAGGGCGTCACCTCAGATGAGCTGTGTGCTGCAACCGGGCTCACCAATGTCAAGCTGCGCAATGCCCTACGTGACCTGGAAGAAATGGGGGTTGTCAGTAACGATACGCAACTCACCGCTTATGTACATGTCGGGGTCGAAAACCACTCTCGCAAGCGCCTGAGAACTTGCAGTGACATTGAACGAGCCCTGCTCGGGATCATGCGGGAACAAGCGCCTGATCTCGGAAAGGGTGACCAGGAACACCTGCATCTGAGGCAAATGAGTCAGGCTCTTCGCGACCAGGGCCACGCCAAAGCAACTCCGGAGTTGGTGGGCTTGCTGCTGAAAGGACTGTCTGAAGACGGCAAGGCCGAAGATGAAGCTGGACAGAATAACCAGGGAGAGGAAGGCAGCATCAAAGTCGAGAGGGTCGATATTGAGACCCGAAAAATTACCCTGCAACGCTCTTGGTCAGTAATCGAGCAGATGGCTGAACGCCGACGTCAAGCAGCCAGCCTGATTCTGGCACACTGGCTATCCACCCTGCCTGAGGGTGCACGCGGCAATGATCTTCTGGCCGAGAGCACCATGGGTGCCTTGCAGGAAAGCCTGCGCGGCGACGCCTTGCTGGTAGCGCAGTCAACCGACCTCAGACGCCTGATGGATCGCGCCTTACTGTGGGCACATGAATGCGAGATTTTTCGGCTCAACAAAGGCCTGGCCATCTTTCGTTCAGCCATGACACTGCGGCTAAGCCCGGGACACCGCAAGTTCAGCAAGAGCGACTTTCAGGATCTGGAAAGCCACTACCAGGAACAGACACTGCAGATTCATGTAATGGCGGAGTATGTTAAGCGTGGTCTTGCGCGAATGGCTGATGCATTACGTCTGACGCTGGACTATTTTACCAAGCCGCGTGGTGAGTTCCTTGCACGCTGGCTGCCCGGCCGCGAGAAAGAACTCACACAACAGACCACTCCGCAATCTTTTCAAAGAATCGTTGAAGACCTGAATAATCCGGTACAGCGTGCCATCGTGACGGACAACCGTGAACAGACCAGTGTGCTGGTATTGGCAGGGCCTGGCTCTGGCAAGACCCGCGTACTGGTCCACCGCATCGCGTTTCTGGTGCGTGTTCGGCGGGAACGCCCTGGCAGTGTGCTGGCCCTGTGTTACAACCGCCATGCAGCTACCGAAATTCGCCGCCGTCTGTTCGATCTGATTGGCGATGATGCCATCGGCGTCACCGTGCTGACCTGCCACTCCCTGGCCATGCGTTTAGCCGGTATCAGCTTTGCCGAACGCTTTGATCGTAAGTCTGAAACAAGCCAAGCGGCTGGCACCTCCGATAGTGAAACCCAGCAACAGCTGTTTGAAGAAGCGCTTAAGACCGCCACTGAATTGTTACAGGGCAGCGGCCTGAGCCCGGATGAAGCCGATGCACAGCGGGAACGCCTCTTGCGGGGATTTCGCTGGATACTGGTTGATGAGTACCAGGATATCGGCGAGGGCCAGTACCAATTAATCAGCGCGCTGGCCGGTCGACAGCAGCAGGACAAAGACCAAAAGCTCACCCTATTCGCCGTGGGTGACGATGATCAAAATATCTATGCCTATGCGGGCGCATCCGTGAAATACATTCGCCAGTACAGCGAAGACTACCAGGCTCGGGAAAGCTACCTGACTGAGAACTATCGCTCCACCCGAGCCATTATCGAATGTGCCAATGCCGTGATTGAAGGCGCCGCCAACCGGATGAAAAGTCAGGCACCCATTCAGATCAATGACGCCCGCCGCGAGGACCCGCCCGGTGGTGAGCTTACACAACTCGATGCGGTCAGCCAGGGGCGTGTACAACTTTTTGAGGGCCTGCAAAACCCCGCCCATCAGGCCGTGGCCGTCGTCGAGGAGTTCCGACGCCTCGGCACTTGTCTTCCAGACTTTGACTGGAAGCAATGCGCCGTTATCGCTCGTGACTGGAAGACACTGGAACCGCTACGAAGCTATTGCGAGTCCGAGAACATTCCCGTACAGGTCGCAAAAGAAGCCGACCTGCCCTTCTGGCGTTTGCGCGAAACCCGCCAGCTTGTCGACTGGTTGCAAACGAGCAAGGAACCAATGCCCCTGGAGCAACTGCAAGACTGGGTTCAGCGGCGACAGGCGCTGGAACCGCAGAACGACCACTGGCGTTTGCTGCAGCAGGCTGCTGGCCATTACCGCTGCGAACTACCAGACACCGGAATTTTGCAGCCGCCGCAGTTTATCGAGTGGCTCAGCGAATGGGGACAAGAATTACGCCACCGCCAGCAGGGTCTACTTTTGCTGACTGCGCATCGTGCCAAAGGCCTGGAGTTTGACCATGTTGCGGTTCTCGGTGGCCCCTGGCAACGGGTTGGACGCAACGAAGATCCCGACGCGCCCCGCCGGCTATATTATGTGGCCATGACCCGGGCCAAATATTCACTCAGCCTTTGGCAGCTGCAAGGTAATGAACCCCCCTGGCAGGCGAATCTCAGGCGCTGCCCTCACCTGATAAACAGAGGCACGCCCCAGGACTACAAAAAGCCCGAGCTTACTCGCCAATATCTGAGTGTGAGTCTGCGGGAGATTGACCTCGGCTATGCCGGACGAAAGGGGCCAACACAAAACATTCACCAGTACCTACAGGCGCTGCAGATCGGCGACAGTCTGCAAGTGCCATCAGAAGATGATGCCTGGCTAATTCGAACGCAGTCTGGCGAAGTGGTTGGCAAGCTGGCGAAAAAATTCCAGCTGCCGAAGGGGTATCAGATTGCGGAAGCGCGAGTGGAAGCCATCGTAATTTACCGTCGACGGGACAGTGCTCCCGAGTACCAAGACTCATGCCAGTGTGAGCAATGGGAAGTGGTGGTACCAGAATTGATCCTGGAGCCGACATCGCTCAACCTCAGACACTGATCACAACCGACACCGCTTAGCCAGACCCTTGCGCTTTGGGTGACGAGTACGCTATTTTCAATGGGCAAGATGGGTTCTTTAACAAGCAAACAGAATTTTTGGTTCTTAATTAGACTGTTTTGAAATAAGCTGTAAAAACAGAATGATAGGCGTGAACTAAAATATTCTCGAGATTTTTCACTTGTGTCATCCAAGCAAGTCAAAGCACTATATCTTGTGGTTCTGACAGAGCAATCCGGGCAGAGAAGAGTAAACAAAAGTTAATGGTTCAAAATACTCGAAATGACTCCCTGCAAACCCCTGTTTTTACAGCGGTTTCAGAAAGTCAATAGAGTCAGAACCTTTCCCCGTTCAGAAGGGGATTAAGACCCTTCAACTGAAGTGAACCGCCCATGAAGTCGGTCAGAACCTTTCCCCGTTCAGAAGGGGATTAAGACGCGGCAACGCCGTATTTCTTAAGGGTCTTGAGGGTCAGAACCTTTCCCCGTTCAGAAGGGGATTAAGACCAGTAAAAGTTGTCTTGCTTGGGTCGTAGGAGGCAGTCAGAACCTTTCCCCGCTCAGAAGGGGATTAAGACGGTATTCCGGTACCCCAATCTACGATTGCGGTTGTCAGAACCTTTCCCCGTTCAGAAGGGGATTAAGACCCTGAGGCTTGGGCTTTTTCGCCTTTTTTTCCGTCAGAACCTTTCCCCGTTCAGAAGGGGATTAAGACGATGACGCCTAGGCAGGTATTCCTGCTTAGACGGTCAGAACCTTTCCCCGTTCAGAAGGGGATTAAGACGCCGTGTCGGC
>JAUIAZ010000248.1 GCA_030427465.1 Gammaproteobacteria bacterium
CGACGGCGGTTGTGTTGGTTTTTCTTTCTAGTCAATTGAAATTCAAACACAATTCGCCGTTTTTTGTTAGTGCTTCATGAGAAATCCGGGCTAGACTTACAGTTGGTTTCAAGGATACCCGACTGAATGAATGGAAAAGTGCCTGTCTATGACACGCTAACCCAGAGCCGCTGGTACGATCGTCTGTCTGTCAAACTGATGGCGTGGGTGCTGCTAACGTCTCTCAGCGTTGGCCTGTTCCTCAGTTTTATTCAGGTTTCAGTTGAAGCCGTTACCGCACAGAAGCACCTCGACAGCGACATACGGCAGTACCTTTCCACGGTTCGTCATTCTGCGAGCCAGGCTATTTACAGCATCGATCCGGCTCTGGGCGACCAGGTGCTTGAAGGCCTGATGTCCTCGGAGATGATTGTTCGGGCCCGTATTCTGCACCCCAACGGCAATGTTCTGAGCCAGACCAACCGAGCCCTTCAGGAAAGCCCTCTACGGGTACTGACTGACCGCCTGTTCGAACCGACACGCCTGTATACCCTCGGGTTGTACATGAACACCCCGGCGCCGACTCACTACGGAAACCTTGAAGTCACCATTGATACTTTCCCGGCAGCCCAACGCTTTCTGAACCGCTCCATCATTACATTTATTGCCGGTCTGACCATGGCCATGATTCTCGCGATTGTGCTGTACGCAGCGCATCATGTGATACTGACCTCTCCGATCAAGCAAATCATAGAAAGCCTCTTGCGGATTGATCCGGCGGAGCCCGGACTGCAGTCGGTTTCGCTGCCTCCGCAACATGAACATGATGAACTCGGAACCCTGGTCAAGGCCACTAACGAGCTGCTCAACGCCATCGAAGGACACCAGCACCGCAGGGCTGAAGCGGAAGCACGGGTTCTCAGGCTCTCACAATATGATGTTCTGACCGGCCTGCCGAATCGTATCCAGTTCCGCAGCTACCTGCAGGGTGCCATTGATGAGGCCCAGATCAATGATCAGCAGCTGGCCGTGATCTGTATCGGTATCGATGATTTTGGATCCATCAATGACCAGCACGGTTACAATGTTGGTGACCGGCTTCTGCAAAAGTTTGCTGAACGCCTCAACGAATCACGCGATACCCTGCACACTTCTTGCCGACTGGTGGGGGACATGCTCGCCCTCATTCAGTTCAATGTGATCAGCACCCTGCGCGTGGCGGCCTTTGCGGAATCATTGCTGCAAGACATAACCCGGCCATTCGTCATTGACGACATCACATTGCGCATCAGTGCCTCCATGGGCATCGTCATGTACCCGGACGATGGCGCGGAACCTGAGAAGCTGCTGCAACAGGCAGAGCAGACCATGAATCTCGCCAAGAGTGACGGCAGTAACCGTTTCCACTTTTATGTCGCCAGCCTGGATGCTGAAATTCGTGAACGCAAACAGCTTGAAAAGGACCTGCTTAGTGCGCTTGACCAGAAACAGTTGCAGGTTGCCTACCAGCCCAAGGTGGACATGGTCAGCGGACAGGTGATTGGCCTGGAAGCGCTGATCCGCTGGATCCACCCCGAACGCGGCTTTGTTCCGCCAGACCTGTTTATTCCGATTGCGGAAAGTAACGACAGCATTGTGGAAATTGGATATTGGGTAATCCGTCAGGTCTGTCAGGATTCACAAGCGCTGGAAGCCATGGGACACAAGGATCTGTCGATAGCCATTAACCTCTCAGCCTGCCAGTTGCACCGCACCGACTTCGTCAGCCAGTCACTGTCTATTCTGGAAGAAGAACAGGCACGCACGGAGCAGATTGCTTTTGAAATTACCGAAACCGCGTTCATGTCAGACCTGAATCAGGCCATCTCGACACTGCAGGCACTGGCTTCAGAAGGGATGGAGTGCGCGGTAGATGATTTCGGAACGGGCTTTTCATCGCTAAGCTACCTGAAACAGCTACCGGTGGCGGCTCTCAAGATTGACAAACAGTTCATCCGGGACCTTCTGGACGACCAGGATGACCAGCAGATTGTGCATGCCATTATCCAGCTGGGCCGAAGCCTTAAACTGGATGTTATTGCAGAAGGGGTGGAAAGCCTGGAGCAGGCCCGCCATCTGGTTCAGGACAAGTGCCGGATCGGGCAAGGCTACTACTTCAGCCGTCCGGTTTTCATGGACAAGTTGCCCGAAGCGCTGGATGAGGCCGGACAGAGGGCTCGCGATATTCTCGGAAAGGAGGGTTAACTATGGGTACATCGGGGTGGATTACACTTGGAGTTGTTGCCGTTGTCATCATCGGCGCGATTATTATCTACAATCGGCTGGTCGCTTTACGTAACCGCTTCAAGAATGCTTTTGCGCAGATCGATGTTCAGCTGCAGCGCCGCTATGATCTGATTCCCAACCTGGTTGAAACTGCGAAGGCCTATCTAAGCCATGAAAAAGAAACGCTGACGCGGGTTATGGAAGCCCGGAATCAGGCAGCTTCTGCGGCCAGAAGTGCAGCCCAGGCACCCGAGGACGGCAGCCGGATCCAGAAACTCGGAAAAGCAGAAGGCTTTCTCCAGGGCAGCCTCGCCAACTTTTATGCGGTGGCAGAAAACTACCCTGACCTGAAAGCCAACCAGACCCTGTCGGAACTGATGGAGGAACTGAGCAGCACCGAAAATCGCGTCGGATTTGCACGCCAGGCCTACAATGATGCGGTGATGCATTACCATACCGCCCGGGAGCAGTTTCCGAACAATCTGATTGCCGGCTTTTTCGGGTTTCGTGAAACCGAGCTTTTCGAAATCGAGAATCCTGAAGCCAAGAGCGCCGTCAAAGTCAGCTTCAGCTGAGGTTGCCCCGTTCGCGGCGTGAATGGTAATTCGCCATGGATTTTTTTGAGCAGCAGGCACTCAGGAACCGCCAGACATGGTGGCTGATACTCGGCTTCCTGGTCGCCGTCATTGGCATGATAGTGATGATCAGCACGCTATGCTGGGCAGCCTTTTTTTTCCTCGACGGTGGCTTCCGCGCCCACACACCCTCCCTGCCCGCCTGGTACTTCAGTCCAGGTGGCCTGATGATCAGCGGCCTGATTGTGCTACTGATCCTGTTTGGGGCTATGCAGAGGGCCCTCGAGCTACGCAAGGGGGGGGCCGCTGTTGCCATCCATGCAGGGGCCACACCGGCAGTCGCGCGGGATTCAGAGCCCCAAGTGAAACGCTTCATCAACATTGCAGAAGAAATGTCGATAGCCAGCGGCACACCCACACCGCGGCTTTTTATCCTTTCCAGAGAAACTGGCATCAATGCTTTTGTGGCAGGTACCGAACTGCGAAATACCGTACTCGTCGTCACAGAGGGTGCCCTGCACCTTGAGCGCGATGCTCTGCAGGGAATCGTGGCACACGAGTTCTCTCATATCGCTCACCAGGATCTGACGTTAAATGCCAGGCTTCTGATGCTGCTCGGCGGGCTCATGTTTGTCAGCCGCGCCGGCCGGGAGCTGGCTCTTGCCGGAGGCCGGCGCTCAGCTTTCGCCCTCAGCACAAGGCGTCGTGGTGACAACTCGCTGGGGCTGCTGGGAATAGCGCTGATGGTGTGTGGCTGGGCCGGTGTCAGCACGGGGCGGCTGCTTCAGGCCGCTATTTCACGCAAGCGTGAATTCCTCGCTGATGCCTCGGCGGTCCAGTACACACGCAATCCCCAGGGCATTGCTAAGGCTCTGGACAGCATCCGCCAGTCGACCCAGAGCTCCCACCTCACACAGACCGCCATGGCAGATGAACTCAACCACATGTGTATCAGTGAAAGCCTGCGTATTGCCAGTTGGTACGCCTCTCACCCGCCGCTACAGGAACGCATACGGTTGATAGACCCTGGCTTCGAAAGGCGTCAACGGATACAGAAAAACCAGCAGAAGGTAGCCGGACAGATTTCCACTACGGATGCCCCTGAACCCGGAATGCTGACTCCGGCGCCACAGGCCGGCGCCCCTGCTGCCGCCGGGTTAAGCGAAGTAGCCAGCGCCGCGGTCTCCCCGATTCTGTTATGGGCCGCCAGCACCCATGACTGGCTGGTTCGCCACTATGGTGAAGCCATACAGCAGCCGGGAGGCGCTCAACAGCTGCTTCTGGGCTTTCTGAATGGCGAGCTCGACAGCCTGCCAAAGTCTCACCAGCTGCCCTTTCTGGAATGGCTGATCGGTGGGTTCAAAGAGTTAAAACCCAGTGAGCGTGAAGACCTGGTCCGGCAGGCGGCCACCCTGCTGTCGAAGAAGCCCAGTCTTTCGGCCTGTTGCTATCTGGCCCTGCTGGAGCATCACCTGACGCCTCACCTGACTCCACGGCCCAAGGCGCCCACCCTGAGAGAATGTAATGAAGCCCTGAGTTGTGTATTGAGCCTGTTTGCCCGTCTGGGACGGCAGCACGAGCAGCTCGCTGACAGCACTGAGCAATCGCCGGAGCAACTGTTTCATGAAACCGTTACCGGTTTGCCGCCCCGCTATGTGGTGGAATTCCAGCCAAAGCTGTCAGCGCATCAGCTGGGCGAAAGTTTACGCCAGCTCGGCCGGGTGTCTGGAGATCTGCAGCGCTGCGTACTGGCTTGTGCATCGCAGATGGTAGAAGCCGATGATCGCGTAACGCGCAGTGAATATGAATTGTTGCGGGTGGCCTCAGAAATCATGGGCCACCCGATGCCGCCCTTGCTGGGAGAAGAAACCCTGACGGCAGTCTGACTACTGTTTATTCAGCAGCGGGTTGCGCTCGAAGACATCCGTGATCGGCGGTTGCGGTATTTCACCGGCCGCCTCTTCACCGTAGAGCTCGGTATTGATCTGCAGATTCAGCTCTGTCAGACCACGGTACTTATACTCGCTCGCCTCCCGGGTTGCTTCCTTGTTCTTGAGGATACTTGGACGCAGGAAAACCAGCAGGTTCTGCTTGTCTTTGGTGCGATTGGTACTCTTGAACAGGTAGCCCAGCACCGGAATGTCGCCCAGTAAAGGCACCTTGGACTCACTGATGGTGTAATTTTCACTCATCAGGCCACCCAGAACCACTGTCTCACGGTCATCTGCCAATACACTGGTTTTGATCTGGCGTTTGTTGGTAATCAGGTCTGAAGCAGATTCGTTGGAAGGCGCAATCGAACTGGACTCCTGCTCAATATCCAGGCGCACCAGTTCGCCCTCACTGATACTGGGCGTCACGCGCAGAGTCAGACCCACATCCTGACGCTCAATGGTAGTGAAGGGGTTGGCAGTCCCATCCGTGCCTGTTGCAACCTCTCCCGTCCGGAAAGGCACATTCTGACCCACGATGATTTCTGATTCCTGATTATCCATGGTGATGATACTCGGCGTCGACAGTAACTTCGCCTGACCGCTGGTACCCAGAGCCTGAATCAACAGCCCCCAGCTCACGCCATCATCGCGCTGCTCACCGAGGCCGATGGCAGAGATATCGCCGAGCGCTACGGAGTCCGAACCGGAAGCGATGGCAGCCAGAACCG
>JAUIAZ010000249.1 GCA_030427465.1 Gammaproteobacteria bacterium
CAGATGCACTTTCTCCGACTGCGCCTGGAACAGGCCGGCGACTATGATCTGCTCCAGTTCAGCCCCACTAAAGCCGGTACTGGCTTCAGCCAGTGCCTTGAGGTCGAAAGACTTGGCGTCTATGCCCCGTTTGCGTAGGTGAATCTCCAGAATCTTCTCGCGAACAGCACGCCGGGGCAAGTCCACAAAGAACAATTCATCGAAGCGCCCCTTGCGAACCAGTTCCGGCGGCAGGTCCTGAATCTGGTTCGCCGTGGCCACCACAAACACCCCGCTCTTATGCTCTGCCAGCCAGGTCAGGAAGGAACCCAGCAGGCGCCTCGACAAGCCGTCATCGCTGAGGTTCTGTGCCATGCCTTTTTCAAGTTCATCCAGCCACAGAACACAGGGTGCCATGGTCTCCGCCACCTGAAGGGCTTCGCGCATATTGCGCTCCGTTTCGCCCTGGAACTTGTTGTAGAGCGAGGCCATATCCAGTCGCAGCAAGGGCAGGTGCCAGACGCCCGCCACTGCTTTGGCGGCCAGGCTCTTGCCCGCACCCTGCACCCCGACCAGAAGGATGCCTCGCGGTAGATCAAGCTGTACCGTACTGCCCTCAGCGGTATGGGACGGATGGCGTTTGTCGAGCCAGAGCTTCAGCTGGCTGAGTCCTCCGACCTCACCCCAGGTTGCGGTGTCATACTCATAATGAAGTACCGAATCCATCTGCATCAGCTGAAAACGTGCCCGATTGATGCCAGGCAAATCACTCTCATCAATCGCTCCGTCATCCACGATGGCGGTGCGCGCCAGTCGCCGCGCCTCGTTCTGTGATAGCCCACCGAGGTTAGAGACCAGGGCATTCAGACTGCGGGTGTCGGTTCGAACTCTTTGCCCCTGGTTCTCACGCGCCCAGATGCCCGCTTCTTCCCTGACAATGCGCAAAAGTTCATCCTGACGCGGAAAGCGCGGACGAAAGTGCAGCGCCAGGCCCCGCCATTCGGGAGGTATGGCAAAGGCATGAGAAAGGAAAACCAGGGTGTGGGCCCGGTGCTCATGCCTCAGGGCTATCTCCTTGATCTGGCGGACAATACGGGGATCCTTCAGGTAGGGGTGAAAATCGCAGAGCAGCAAAAGTGAGGGTTGCTTCAGATCGGCAATCTGCTTGAGCGCCTCCCCGGGTTCTTCGGTCGCCGCTTCGCCCTCCATATCGAATCCGAACCCCAGACGCATGAGCCCCTGAACGCAGGTCCAGTGGTACAGAGGTTTGCCCACGGACTTGGACAGGCGCTGCATGACATTCAGCACCTGGGGCTCATCATGGAATTCGATGGCAATGATCGGCATCCGGGATTCAATCAGTACCTGCAGATCGCGGGTATCCGGCATAGCAAACTACCTGTTTCAATCAGGAATTGAAGTTGCGGCGCCCGATCAGCCCGGCTATATGCTGAAGGCCTTTCCAGATAAGCCGCCGGTAATGAAGTGTAGTCCTTGAGAGATAATCTGCATGGGCCTGACGGATTGCAGCAACCTGCGTCGGCGATAGCCCCAGTTTGTCAGGCAGTACGAAAGATTCCGGGTGGGGCTCGATCAGAGAGCGCAGAATGGGCTCGAACTCTTCCATGGCAGCATAGGTTTCAGCTGGGCTAAGACCTGCCTTGAGGTAGCCTTTCTGAAAATAGATCAATGCCTGGCGAATGTCTCTTTCCGGCGTCTCCTGTCTGTTGAGAAGGTCGTCCATGCTCGTACTGCAATTAATCAAACAGGGTTTAATCTATCACAGAGTAAATTGTGAACAAAATGACAGACACGGTTTTCTGGTGGCCTGTCACAGATCTGCCGCCACGCGGGGAGCCGCCGGAATCAGTAAAGCAGCCGGTAAGCACCGAGATACTGCTCGTGAATGCGATACCCCCAGCGTGCCAGCCGTTTCTTGCTGAAAAGCAGGTTCATGACACTCTGCTGGCGCACGGGTACGGTGCCGGGCACCCGGCCAAACTCGAGAATCTCCAAAGCGATCCGGGCCGCCTCAACTCCCAAGGCCTCTCCGTCAATCACGTACCCTCCGGTGAAACGCTGTCGGCTGATCAGGTCTTCATGTACCGTAAAAACCGGCAGATCAGCATGCCCGGATATCCACTTGACCAGGTCTTCAGTCACCGCCGGCTGGCCTTTCCTGTCAGTGAGTGAAAAAGGTGCCACAACCCAGAGGTGTTGATAGCCCTGAGCCTTCGCCTCTCTGACCGCCTGCTGCCAGTCTTCCAGATGTTTCGGACGCCGGACGACGAACTCCAGCTTACCCTCCAGCGACATCCCTTCACGGGCATCCAGATCGCTACGCCAGATCAGGTCGCCAACCTCGTTGTCGCCTATCAGGATCAGGGTTGAGCTGGACCCCAGCCCCAGAGCCCGGGAGAGTTCGATCATGCCGCGTTTGATCAACGGCCTCTCCACCACCCCGGTGACCTGGTCGTTCTTTCCCACCCAGGCATATTCGTCATTGAGAGAACCATTCACCCCGAGAAATACCACCGGGGCAATGCCGGAGAGAGCCTGCCCCGTATTCAGCAAGGCGGCATCGTCTGTCATGAGTATCAGGTCCGGCTTCAGCGCACGCACTCGCTCAGGCAGTTGACGAAAGCGGCTTTTCAGCGCTTTGGGGGAAACCCTGCGCACATCCAGATACATTTCCGTGATTTCGTAGCGCCCGTTCAATACCTGTTTGAGGCCCCGGCTCTGGCTGCGTGTCCAATAGTTTTCCTGTCCATAGCTGTGGATGATCAGGACCTTGCCGGCCAGCACGGGTGCCGAAAGGAATGACAGCCAGAGCGCCAGAGCAAGCGCCAGGCCGACAGTGCCCGGCTGCTTCACTTGGACTCCACAGGTCGCTGACCATTCATGAGAAAGTGGGCGCGCGCCAGGGCAATCGGCTTCTGGCGTGAACTCTGCCAGGCGTGCACGATGACGTTGGCTACCCGATTCCCCTGTCGTGTCAGCTCGCAGGCAACGAAAGTGTCCTTATGCAGACCGGCTCTCAAGTAGTCGATCGAAAAGTCCACTATCCGGGGCAGTTCCGGGCCAGGCTGGGCCATCATGAGGTAAAGAACCGCCGAGAGTTCCATAAAGCCACCGATGACCCCGCCGTGAACCGCGGGCAGGATGGGGTTACCCAGATTGGACTCGCGTGCGGGCAGGCTGAATATGACATCATCACCAAACCGGTGACACTCAACCCCCAGCGTCCGCGCATAGGGAATACGATTGATCAGGTCAGAATAGTCCCCGCTTTCCAGTGCCTCCGTGATCACATGCTGCAAGGTGCTCATGAATTCTCCATCGCTGTACCACTGGTAATATAGTCCCGGTAGGCTTTGGGTGAGGCGTCCTTGCCGATGCGCATGAAGGTAGCCGAGCAGTGGGCCACCGTCCGTTCGCCCTGAACCGCTTCACAGCGGGCGAACAGAATGCTTTGCGTCTGCCGGAACAGATGCGCTCTGGCTTGCACCGGTTCTCCCGGCCGCGCCGGACGCATATAGTCTACCCGGAGGTCGAGCGTCGGGCACAGTTCGAAGTCCTCAAGCGCACAGATCACCACACTGCCACAGGCCGTATCCATCAGGGTTGTGATGGCCCCGCCATGGATCACACCGGTGTCAGGATTGCCGACGATGGCCTCACTGTAAGGCAGTTCCAGACACAGGCTGTTGGGCTCTGCAGACACCACCGTCACCCCCAACAACCGGCAATGAGCCAGCGACCCCACAAAACGCTTCACTCTGGAAAGCAGGAAATTCTCTTCTGTCATTCTGCGACTCTACTCCGGTTCGCAATTGTGCAATGGCTTTTATTGTATCAGAGGATGGGCCCGAGCAGGCGGGCTGCCCGTGATAGCAGGCGGTAAGCGCGGGACACCTTGCGCCAGCGACCCAGGTTTTCCGGACGTGCACACCGGAAGTCCTCTTCCAGCATGCGGTGCACTTCCTCTACACGTTGACGGTCAGGCAGCAGACTGGTCACCTCGAAATTAAGTCGCAGCGAGCGATTGTCGAGGTTAGCCGTTCCCACGCAGGCGTAGCGATCATCGACAAGCATGACTTTCTGGTGCATGAACCCCTGAATATAGCTGTATACCTTGACGCCCTGCTCCAGCGCTTGCTCAACATGAGTATACGCCGCCCACTGAACCAGACGATTGTCTGGTTTATTCGGAATCAGAATGCGCACATCTACCCCTCTGAGAACGGCAAGCGACAAGGCACTCATCAAGGCCTGGTCGGGCACAAAATACGGGCTGGCAATCCACAAGCGGCGGCGGGCAGACTGTATCAGGGTCATATAGAAGAGAACTGCGGTGTCCTGAAGGTCTGCAGCACTGGTTGGCAGTATCAGAACAGCCTCACCGCCGTCTTGCGGCTCGGGTATGACAGGTTTCCAGTTCAGGGATGGCACTGTGTTCGCTGACCAGTACCAGTCCTGCAGAAACACCAGTTGCAGAGCCTGAACCGCCGGTCCGCGCAGACTCAGGTGGGTGTCACGCCAGGGTGTGAAATCCGGATCCAGCCCCAGATATTCCTGGCCGATGTTCATTCCACCCAGCAGACCGACTCGCCCGTCTGCGACCAGAATCTTGCGATGATTGCGGAAATTGATCTGGAACCGCTTGGGGCGCTTGCTGACGGTGTTGAAAGACCGCACGTGTGCACCCGCCTCTCGCAGGCGCCGGATATAGCGCCGGCTCAGCCAGGCACTGCCAATATCATCATAAAGGAAATAGACCGATACCCCGGCTTTCAGTCGCTGCAGCAGCGCCTCACTGAGCCGGCGCCCGATATTGTCATCGCGCACGATATAGAACTCCAGGAGGATGTAATCCTGAGCCTCTTCGATGGCGGCAAACAGTTCGGGGAAAGCCTGCGCCCCATTGACCAGCAGACGGCTTCGATTACCCTGAGTGAAACCGACCGGAAAAAAAGCAGTGAGCGCCCGCATTTCCCTCGCAGTGTCGGGCACTGCGCAGGCATGATCGGCGGTATACTCCGCCAACTCATCGAGAACCGGCCTGAGGTTCTGATCATCAGTACGACGGGAGGCAACATAGCCTTCAAATCGGTACCGCCCAATCAGCAGGTACAGGGGCAAGGCCAGGTAGGGAAAAGCAATCAGCCCGGTGATCCAGCCGATGGCGCTCTGCGCCGTACGGTAGTGTTGCAGAACGTGCAGCACATTATACAGGGCAAGCCCGTAAAACAGGGTCAGGGCCAGGGCAAGCCAGTCGAAAGAGGTCAAGCCACCATCCTCTTGAGCGCACCGATCAAGGCAGCGGCTCCCGCCACACTGCACAGCAACAACAGCAGCGGACGGAAGCGCCCGGCATCCACATAAGGCCGGGCCCTTTTGCCAGTGTAGAAACCGAGAAAGGCAGCAGGAA
>JAUIAZ010000011.1 GCA_030427465.1 Gammaproteobacteria bacterium
CAAAACACGGTCACCACGAGCACGCAGACCTTGTCCGAACTCGCCAGATTATTGATGCGCGGATGCCTGTTCACTGGTTTGAATATGAGCTGAAGCAGTTTTGTGGTGTGGACGTGTTGAGTGAGCCGCCGTTTCCTCCTGAACGTGCCACTTACCCTTGCCAGAATGCGCTTCTGGTCAAAGTTGAGAAATTGAATGAGCCGGAAGCTGTCGAAGACATCAGACGATTTGTTCAGTTGGAGAGTCTGTCCTTGCCCAGAAGTAATGCCAGTGAAGACCATGGCAGTAAAGAGATCTATAGCCAGGTTAAACAGGTGAGGTTTAGTAAACCCTTTCTGGATTTTTTTTATCGTGCCCCGATTTTTCAACACCTGTATAGCGAGCAGGAGATTTCGGACTTCTATGATCGATGGTCTGCTGACTGACTTTTCAGGCTTTCAGAATGGTCTGAATTCTTGAAAAAGATTCCATATTGGCCTTTTGCATGTAGGCCAGCAAATCCAGTACGCCTTGCCTGAGTTTGCAAAGATCGGCGTTTCTGATCATTTCGGGCAGCTCATCAAGTCTCTCCGGTTCAATGACGAGGCCAGCGTTGAATCGGTCAACAAGCTCGGCCTGGTACTCAAAATAACTATCAACAATAACCGGCATTCCCGCCATCAGGTAACCCATAAAACGGTTGCCAATACCTGAGCGAGTCACATTTTCTGTGAAGTCACCGGCGTAATGGACCGCGGTGAAAGCGAAGTCATACTGATGCCCGATCGATAGAAGCCTGGTAAACGGAATACTGCAGTGGTAACGAATGGGGCCTTCGCTAAAGGCTGTTCGCAGAATCTGGTTATCTTCTGAAGTTTCCAGGTAGTCGTGATCGCCCGCATTGTAGAGATCGACTTCTATGTCTCCACCCTCTACCAAGCGGTACAGGTACTTAAACATATTGGCACCCGGGAATGAGCCCAGGCCGTGTTTCAGTTCTTCGGCAGGAACACTTCCAGCGTACACCACCCGGTACCTTGGGTTCTCTCCTCGCTGTTCGACAGCCTTGGCTGCATGCAGCGGCATGGGTGGCTGCATTTGCGAGCGGGATGCTGAAATCAATGGGAACAGCGTAATTGCTGGTGTACCGAATGATTCAGCCAGCTTTCGCCAGTTTTCACCACCACTCTTGACCACCATGGCATCGACCTCGCCTTTTGAAGCGGCATAGGTTGCGGCATCGGCGAGTACATGGTCATGAGATCGGTAATCGAGCCTCTCAGTCAAAAAGCCAGGTGAAAAAAGAGCCGCCATATCGTAGTACTCAACGATGATTCTGGAATGGGGCAATAATGCCCTGGCGAAGAGCGGTATCCAGTCCGAATGCGTATGCGGTGAGATTTTAAGGTAGATATTCCGGGGCTTGAAGGCTTCCAGCAATAGTTTGAGAAAGGGGCGTGAGCGAGGGCAACTGATGAACGGTCTTTTTTCCAGCTTCCAGCTCTCATAATGCATGTTGGGATTTGAAAAGACGATCAGGTGGCTGCGATCCGGAGGCAGAAGTTCGTCACAATCATCAAGATCCATGACAGACCATTTGGGTGCCAGCGTGGTCAAAATGAGATTTTCGCAGGGGCCGAATTTTTTATTTAAATGCTCTATAGCCACAAGACAGGAGGCCTTCAAATCCTCCTGTAGACCGAGATGGGTTATTCCAGTGATTATTTTATGGCTCGGCACACCGGCTTCGAGGGCTGTCTCTGCCATATTCTCTTCCCAATGAAAATGGAGAATCAGCAACTGGTCAAAGTCGAAGCGGTCATGATTTTTTGGGGAGATAACCGGGTAGCCCTGGAAGTCGCCGAGCGCTTCCCCTTTTTCATCGAGAATGGCGACAACGGTGATATCTGATTTCGCATTCAGGTAATCGATATAACGTCCTGTCAGAGTTCCCGCACCATAAAGCAGGACCTTACCGCTGACATTCAGCACGTCCACGACCTTGTCGATGTACTGATACAGGGATGACGGGTCATTATTCCAACCTGCAAGTACTTCCAGAGAAGGAAACTTGCTTTCGGCAAGTGTCGGTAAAGTAAAAATTTCTTCAGCGATCTCTTTGTGGTTTTGTTGAGTTAAACCGGCTGATCTAAGGAAGTTTTCGGGTTTGTAAGGGAAAGGCAAGGTATTGCTTGCCAATGGTTTCCGTTTGCGGGCCTCCAGTTTGTTGGCAGTAGGTTTGCTTGGCTGTTTGGACTCATCTTTCATGGAATAAGGGAGCTCTGTTTTTTTGCATCTTGTTGCAGCTTTCTAACTAACTCAACCCGTTCACTCTCGGGCAAACTTTGAGTGATTACATTGAGCTTCCTTAAGAGCTCGAAGCAAGATGTGGGTGTGGTATTCTCTGTATGAGAATTCAGCATCGACTGAAACAGCAAGGTGTCCCGTAAATTACTTTCAGCGGAAGCCAATTGTTCGGTTAAGTATGTATGGTGCTGGATTGAAATATCAGGTGGCATCCCTTCATCAGAATATAGAATGTAATCAGCATAAAATTCTCCGACCAGTTTCTGTCCCCGGTCGTTCAGGTGACAGGAGTCTATGAAGTATTCCTTTAATTCTTCCTGGGAATCAGGAAATAGAAAGTTGAGATTACAATGCAGGGGGGAGCCAGGTTTCATCTGGCGGCTATTCCGGGTCTCGGAAAACCGGCTGCTCATAAGGTCGAGAGTGCTCAGAAAGTAGTTGAGTGCATCAGGCCAGTTGGCTTCGCTTGCGGGGCTATTTTTATGTTTGTCGAAAATTTCCTGTAAACGCTTGCTCTGTACTTCGAAGGCTTCTTCTAAGGCATAGGGAGTGGTCGCCAGATGAGCCTGACCAAAAAAACTGAGATGGTCCTGTGGTACAGGATGAATACCAAACAGATTCTTTGAAGCTCCGCTCAACAGAGCCATCTGCTCGTGATTCTCTAAATAGAATCGGAGAGATTTATTGATATCTGACCATGAGATGCCATTACTGAAAACGATACCCCCAGGAGTTTTAATTTTCTGTTTGTTTCTCCAGGGTGGAATAATGGGTTGTTGCCCGGTTATTTTTCTTAATAGTGCGGAGAGCTCTAGTAATCTGTTGTGCCATTGGCCTCTGTAAAATACCGGTTGGTGCAGATTGGATAGGTAGGCATGCAAGAATCCGGAGGTGACATCATGGAAGCGATGCTTGTCAAAACCTTGCTGGAAAAACAAGGTGGTTGCTGCATCATTGTATCCGTCCAGACACAGCAACCAAGACAAGGGAAAGTCTCTTCCCCAGCGAGACAGGCCAACCAGCTGCTGAAAACTGACCCATCCTCCCATGGCTTGATTAATAACGGTGTATCTACCAACACCTGTTCGTTCATCCAGTTTTCTTTGTAAGACGTTGGATATCATTGCGTCTTGTGATGATGCCCCCATGCCCCATGCGGCAGAGCCACCGGTAAGTAGTACCACTTTCGTGTCAGGGTTAAAGCGTCGGGAGCTTTGGATTTCCGGTCGTCTCAAAGGACGGTCTGAGTCAGTCGTATCGCAAAGCTTTTCAAACTCAATTTCTGTCTGAAAGCCCAGTTTGTTGGTACTAATGGTGCAGTGGATGTCTTTTTTTCGGAAGCGGTCAGTCCAGACAAGTACTTCCTCTTTCATGGGCGGCAAAAGGTGCATCACATAGGGGTGGTAGATCATGTAGATCCGTCTTGGGACTTTCTGCTTTGAATTGTGATGCTCGCTTTTTCGGTAATTGAGCTCAGCAATTCCAATTCCAAAGCAAAGAATCCCCAGAGTCAGAAAGAGGGCGACGATCAAAACAACTGCACCCCGGTCTTCTTGGAAAACCGTTCGCCATCTTCGCGGTTGTTCACCAGAGGCTCACCTTTCAGGTTCATGCTGGTGTTTAGCAACATGGGACAACCAGTTGTCTGGTGAAACGTCTGGAGTAACTCGTGCAAGTAAGGGTTCTGTGAGCGGTTGACCGTTTGAACCCGGCTGGACCCATCTACGTGACAGATCGCCGGAAAATCGTCAGGAAAACGGCAGGGGGCCGTAAACTGCATATAGGGGGAACTGGCAACCGGCATGTCAAAATAATCATTCGCATACTCTTCCAGAATGACCGGTGCGAAGGGGCGAAACTGATCACGGCGTTTGAACTGGTTTACTTTTTCCTTCGTCTCAGAGCCTCTTGGGTCTGCGAGAATGGAACGGTTGCCCAGCGCACGTGGCCCATACTCGGCCCGGCCCTGACAAAGGCCGGCAACTTTACCGGATGCCAGATAGTCAGAGAGTTTCTCTGGGGAGTTGTCTGGTGCTACATCGGTGCCCAGATAGGGGCCTTCCCAGCGCAGTTTTTTACCCTGAATAGCCGCTGCTGCGCCTAATGAAGAACCGGCATCTCCAGGATTAGGCATTATCCATATCTTGTCCCTTAACCCCGTTGTCTTCTCCCAGAGCCTGGCGATTTTTTCATTGGATACGCAGTTCAGAGCAACCCCGCCCATCAATATCAGGTTATTCGACTGGCTTCTTTCTGCCGCCCAGGCAGCAGCTTTCAGCATGACTTCATCGTTGACAGCCTGAATACTCGCTGCGATATCTTCCCGGCGGGCGTTTTCCTTCCAGTTACCTAGCCCGGCATGAACGTTGGTGGCAAGCTGAAGCCCTTCATCAAAGTTTACGTCTCTAAAAAAATCCTGATAGATATCCGGCTTGTAGATTGGCTGCCCATAGGCTGCCATACCCATCAAAATATATTCTTCCTCGTTAGGTTTTAAGCCGATTCGCTGTGTGAACGCGGAATAAAGGAGTCCCAGGCTGTGTGGGTAGATTGAGTCGCTCAGCCAGCGAATCCTGTTATTCCGGTATTCTCCGATAGAAAAGGTCGACCACTCGCCTATGGCGTCGGCGATGATTACTGTTGCATCTTCGAAAGGGCTGGTAAAAAATCCGGCAGCCGCGTGGGACTCGTGATGAGAAACATACTCCACAGGAATGTTTCCCAGACCGAATTTTCGCAGATGACGTCTGGGTAAATCACCCAGGCTGAAAGCTTCCCGGTATTGACCTGCCATCAGGTGGCGGGTTTTTTTGAGCAGGGGACGCTCGTACCAGGCAATTAAATCAGGCTTTCCAAATGCTAAGGCTTCTTCGAGCAAAGAAGAATTCAGAAAAGCATCGTTCTTCCTTCGCGAAAAACGTTCAGCGTGCGCTGCATACAGGATACGGTCATCATCAATGACAGCTACTGCCGCATCATGGGACAGTGCCGATACGCCCAGTACCTTCATTTGTAGAGCATTGGGGGAACTTCGTTCTTATCCTTTTTCTGCTCTTTTCGTTTTTTTCGCCATTCTTTCGCATCTCTGACGATCATTTTTATTTTCTTGAACATACTTCAGTCTCTTTCTTGTTTCAGGAGTGATGCTGGCCTGAATCTTGTTATCTGAAAAGAATATATCTGCAATGCGGGAAGCGCAATATTCTGAGCGTGACTGTAATTCCCGGTTGCAATTCAGTGAAGCTTAAGACAAATACTTAAACCAGCCCTCTGTCGCCTGGGCAATGGTGTCGCGTGTCCAGACCGGGGCATCCCGGTATCGGTCCTGGTCGGCCAGCATGTGGGCGACGCCTTGTTCGAAGCTGACTTCCGGTGACCAGTTAAGCGCTTTCTGCACTTCAGCGGTGTCCGCGAAAGTGACGTCAGGCTCTCCAGGTCGCTTGGGAATGTATTCAATGTTTGTTGCACCCAGCAGTTCGACCAGACGGTTGATGCTTTGAGGCCCACCACTGCCAATATTCAGCCGTCGACCACTGACGTCAGAAAGCGCTCCCTGAACGAAGGCCCGTGCCACGTCAGTTACGTAGATGAAGTCCCGCGTCTGTGTGCCGTCACCGACAATGGTGACCGGCTTCCCGGCGGCCAGTTGGGCGAGGAAAACACCGAAGACAGCGCCATAGGTTCCCTTGGTGCGGGCTCTCGGACCGTAGGCATTGAAGATGCAGATGGCCAGTGTGGGAATTTTGTAGACCTGGCCCCAGTGAAATACGATCTGTTCACCGAGGTACTTGGTCAGTGCGTAGGGGTATTGAGGCTGTGCAGGCGCAGTCTCCGGCGTCGGCACCTGATCGGCCAGTCCGTAGCAGGAAGAGGATGATGCATACATCACTTTGCTGACACCGCAGGCTCTGGCCGCCTGCATGACGTTAAAGGTGCCATCCACATTTGCAGAGAAGTAAACTTCCGGAAGCTCAATGGAGGGGACGATGTCGGCCCTGGCAGCCAGATGAAACACCGTGTCCACCCCTTGCATGGCTGCCATCACCTGATCAGCGTTGCCAATATCCCCTTCAATAATTTCCAGTTCCGGGTGTTTTTCATGATGGGCCAGGTTTTCACGGCGACCGACCACGAAACTGTCGAATACCCGCACTCGAAAACCGGCATCCAGAAGCTGATCGACCAGATGACTGCCGATGAATCCGGCACCTCCGGTCACCAGCTGGATCTTATTCTTATTCATAGGAAATTTCTTTGTGATACGACTTGTTATCGTTCCACTGTAGCGGGAATAGTGGAGTCTGGAAATACCTTATCACTCTCCGGTGGCACAATTTTAAGGCTTTCTGGTAGCATGAAATTCAAATGAATAATAAAAACTCTTTCTTTGCGACTGAAAATGTCGATTCCGGCAGTAAGGAAAACAACAATGACCGATTTATCTTTCAAGCGCGTGCTGGTGACGGGTGGTGCCGGTTACGTCGGTGCAGTTCTGGTCCCCAAACTTTTACAGGCAGGCTATGGCGTCACCGTTCTGGATCTCTTCCTGTATGGGGATGAGGTCTTCGGCGAATACGGCAAACATTCTGAGCTGCGCCAGATCAAAGGGGATCTGCGTGATGCCTCTGCGGTGGCTGATGCGCTGACCGATTGTGATGCGGTGATTCATCTGGCCTGTATCAGCAATGATCCCTCGTTTGAGTTGAACCCCGATCTCGGCCGTTCCATCAATCTGGATGCTTTCCGGCCTCTGGTTCAGGCTGCCAAAAAAGCCGGGGTGAAACGCTTTATCTACGCCTCTTCCTCTTCGGTCTACGGGGTTAAAGAGGATCCTGAAGTGACGGAGGATCTGACGCTGGAGCCCCTCACAGATTACTCCCGTTTCAAGGCCGACTGCGAACGCATCCTGGAAGCCGAGCGCGAACCCGGTTTTACGACCTGTACGGTTCGCCCCGCAACTGTTTGCGGCTACTCTCCGCGGCAACGACTGGATGTCATTGTGAATATCCTGACCAACCACGCGGTTAACCGGGGTCGTATCAAGGTGTTTGGTGGCGATCAGAAGCGCCCCAATATCCACATTCAGGATATGTGTTCGGTGTATCTGGAGCTGCTCAGGCAGCCGGCAGACAAGATCGATGGCCAGATTTTCAATGCCGGCGGTCGCAATCACACCGTGGCGGAGCTGGCGCAGATCGTCAAGGACAGCGTGGGCGGTGATCTGGCCATCGATGTATTGCCGACCGATGATCCCCGTTCTTACCATGTGTGTTCTGAGCGTATTGCTGAAACCATTGGCTGGCGGCCGTCCCTGGGTATCCAGGATGCCGTGAAGGATCTCGTCGAGGCGTTTGAAAAGGGGCTTCTGCCAGACAGCATGGAAGACAGCCGCTACTACAACATCAAGCGCATGCAGGAGGTAAGCCTCTCATGAGCGAGACTCAAGCCGCTCTCCAGGAACGTACCCGCACAGCACCGCTGGAGATTCCTCTGGACGAACGTTCGATCTACCTGCGCCAGCTGGTGATCAGAGCCCTGAAAGGGGGGGATCGGGGGCATATCGGCTCTTCACTGTCCCCTCTGGAAACACTGCGCGTGCTCTATGACCACATCCTCAATCACCGGCCGACCGAACCGGGCTGGCCGGAACGGGACCGCTGCATATTGAGCAAGGGCCATGGTTGCCTGGCGCAATATGCCTTGCTGGCGGATCATGGCTATTTCCCATTCGAGGAACTGGACACGTTTTGTCTGCCGGGCAGTCGCCTGGGTGGCCATCCTGAGCGGGGGAAAGTGCCTGGCATCGAAGCGTCGACCGGCGCCTTGGGGCATGGCCTTTCCATCGGCGTCGGTCTGGCTTTGGCGGCGCGTATGCAGGCCAGTCAACGACGTGTGTTCGTGGTCATGGGTGACGGAGAAATCAACGAAGGTTCCGTCTGGGAAGCGGCCATGTCGGCCAGCAAACACCGGCTGAACAATCTGGTCGCGATCGTGGATTACAACAAGATCCAGAGTGCTGGTCCAACGGCCGAGATTCTGGATCTGGAGCCTTTGGCGGACAAGTGGCGCGCTTTTGGATTTGAGGTTCATGAAGTCAATGGTCACGATGTCGACGCGCTGGAAACTCTGTTCAAGTCCTTGCCCAAAAACGAAAAGCCATCCGCTGTAATCACCCATACCATTAAAGGAAAGGGTATAGGTTTCGCAGAGAATAATCCCAAATGGCATCATCAGGCGAAGCTCGGGGGCGGCATATTGGATGATCTTGACCAGGCACTCGCCGCCTATCCGACTACTTGAGTTCTTTGTGAGATAGCCAGTCCTGGCGCCGGAAGCGCGACTTTTCATGAATATTTCCGACACGGCTTGGTTCCGTGGCCAGCATGTATTCCATGCGCGGAGCAGACATCTGCGTCAGCGGCTGGATCAGGGTCGCCTCGGGTAAGCCTTTCCAGTATTTCTTGGGCATCTCCGCCTGCATGGCTTTGAGCTTGAGGCGGGCCGGGTTGAAGATGCTGGCATAGTAAAGCCGCCAGGCATCCTCCATCGCGTCGTATTCCGGCACGTCGCTTCTTGAGCCGCCTTCAGTGAAGCGCAGCGTTTCCTGATACCAATGGACCGTTTGATAGGGCGTCACAATCGTCCAGTTCATGCCATGGAAGCGGGCTTTGAAAAAACTGCTGACCGGTTTCACGATGTAATGTGTGGGTTCAAACCAGGCAATATAAAGGGCATCTGCTTTCTCGTGCTCCGCAAAACGTACCTCGCGAAATCGCACAAACGCCTTCATCTTGTGCATGTCCCGCCGAACGGCTTTCTCCATCGTTTGGCAGCGATGCACCAGCGGTTCGGTATGCTGGCTAAGTAAATGCTTTTCGCCATGAACCCATCGCCAGAGCAGGGTATACAGCAGGTCAAAGCGGGCAGGGTCCCTATGCGCGGCGACGGCTTTGGCCAGTTGAATAAAGGCTTTACTGACGCGAAAGCGGGTTTGGGGTGTCTGGCTTGGGACCAGCTCGGCAGTCAGCCGGCCAGTGCTGCAAGTGCCGGGTTCCCGGGTTTCGCCGGAAAAAAGATCATCGGTTCCGGTGGTTTGCCAAAGCACCTCTCCGGGGGGGATTCCGCGAGTCAGCAGATGCCGGGCAATGGTCTGCCAGGTTTCAAAGCCGGCTTCAGGCGAAATATCGATGACGGTTGGCATTTAAAACAGACTTCCTTGTATCGGCGCTGAATCTCCCATGAGTTGCCGCTTCAGAGCCGGGCTTTCCATGCCACTGTGCTGAGGCTTGTGATCCAGCGCCACGATGAAGGGTTTGATTTTGGGCAGCGACAATCGCAGGCGGGCGAGATCCTGCAAGCGCAAGCGGTTGTGTCGTCGGGAGCTCAGGATTCTGGCGACATTGCGCGGCCCAAGCCCCGGCACGCGCAGCAGTTGCTCCTTGCTTGCCCGGTTGATATCCACCGGGAAGCACTCCCGATGTCTCAGGGCCCAGGCGAGCTTGGGGTCGATATCCAGATCAAGCATCGGCTGCCCGTCTGGCGCAATTTCATTCACGGAGAAGCCATAAAAGCGCAATAGCCAGTCGGCTTGGTACAGCCGATGTTCGCGCACCAGGGGCGGTGCTTTCGCCGGCAAACGATGGCTGGGATCAGGTATCGGGCTGAAGGCTGAGTAATACACGCGGCGCAGTCCGTAGTGATCATAAAGCTGATGGCTCTTGCGAAGAATGGTCAGGTCGTCAGCATCATCAGCGCCGACGATCATCTGGGTGCTCTGTCCACCCGGCGCAAAGTGACGGCCTGCATGGGGCTTACCTGGTTGGGCTCTGCTTGCAACAGGCGCTGTCGGGTGCGCCGAAACCGGAGCCAGAGTCGACCGGCGCGATTTTCCGGTCAACTGCTTGCGGTACGCGCGACTTTCCTCAATGCCACTGCGCAGTCGCAGCATGGAAGATTCTATGGCTCGTGTGTCTTTTTCAGGGGCCAGTGTCTTCAGCCCCGCTTCCGTTGGCAACTCAATGTTGATGCTCAGCCGGTCGGCATAAAGACCCGCCTCATGAATCAGTCGGGGGTCCGCATCCGGAATGGTTTTCAGATGGATGTAGCCATTGAACTGGTGGGTTTCACGCAGGGTTCTGGCGACGGTGACCAGTTGCTCCATGGTGTAGTCCGGATTGCGGATGATGCCGGAACTTAAGAAAAGCCCCTCGATGTAATTGCGTCGATAAAAGTCCAGCGTCAGGTTGACGACCTCATCAGGCGAAAAGCGCGCTCGGGCGACATTACTGGACAAGCGATTGATGCAATAGGCGCAGTCATAGATACAGACATTGGTCAGCAGAATCTTGAGCAGGGAAATACAGCGGCCATCTGGCGCATAGCTGTGGCAAATGCCCATGGACGTGGTGGAGCCGATGCCTTTTGAGCCTAAAGAGTCCCGTTTAATCGAACCACTGGATGCACAGGAGGCATCGTACTTGGCGGCGTCGGCCAGAATGGCGAGTTTCTGCAAAAGCTTCATATCACAATAATACTGTATAAAAAAACAGTTTTGTAGTGCGGTGTGCTCATCAGTTCTGACTACACTTAATGGGAGTGACTTGAGAGGCCTGATTGCATGAAAGGTATCGTATTTGCCGAATTCAATGAAATGGTTGAAGAAAAATTCGGAATGGACATGGTGGATGATCTGATCGATGCCACAGACCCGGCTTCCGGTGGCGCCTATACCGCTGTCGGTACCTATGATCATCAGGAACTGGTGAACATGGTGCTGGAGCTGTCCAGGCGCAGCAACATTCCCGCCTCTGAACTGGTCAAGACCTTTGGTCGCCATCTGGCCGGTGTCTTTTCCACCAAGTTTGAGAGTTTTTTTACAGAGTGCCCGGATACACTCAGTTTTCTGAAACGCATTGATGATCATATTCATGTCGAGGTTCGCAAGCTTTATCCGGATGCCGAGCTCCCGCGTTTCAGCTTTGATGATTCTAACCCCGAAGAGTTTCACTTGACCTATGAGTCGCTGAGGAATTTTGCTGATCTCGCGCACGGCCTGATTGAAGGCTGTGCTGAGCATTATGGTGAGAGCTATGCTATTGAGCGGGAAGATCTGAGTGATGCAGAAAAGACCCGTGTGCGATTCCGAATCGTAGCGGTCTGAGTCTCTTTTCGTGGAACAGGAGACCTCCCGCTGGCAACGGCGTTACGAACGCGAAAAGCGCGCCAGGCAGCAGGCGGAGGAACTGCTTGAGTCCAAGAGCCGCGAGCTGTTCGAGTCTAACCAGGCACTCAAGCGGTTCAGTGAAGAGTTGGAAGATCTGGTGTCCGAACGTACCGAGGCCTTGGAACGGGCACGGGATGAAGCGCTGGCCAGCGCCAGTGCCAAAAGCCTTTTTCTGGCGAACATGAGCCATGAGCTGCGAACCCCGATGAATGGTGTATTGGGCGTTTTGCAGGTGCTGCAGCAGAGCAGGCTCAGCGATGACCAGGCGCGTCTGATTCAGACAGCGGTCGAATCAGGACAGTCACTGCTGCAGATTATCAGTGACATCCTGGATTTCACAAAAATTGAAGCCGGTCGGCTTGTACTCGAGTCGGTGCCCTTTGATACCCGGCGAGTGCTGGAATCATCGTTGATTTCCGTGGCGCCTCTGGCGGCCAGCAAAGGGCTCTTGTTGCTGATCGATGTGGATCCGGATGTACCGGAGTCTCTGACAGGGGACCCGACCCGCCTCCGGCAGGTGCTGCATAACTTTCTGAGTAACGCCATCAAGTTTACCCCCCGAGGAGAGGTGCGTTTGCAGGCGGTCTACGAAAACAGCTGTCTTAGGGCCCGGGTGATTGATGAGGGCATAGGGCTAGACGCCCGACAGGTGCGTGAGATATTCGAGCCCTTCGTGCAGGCGGATGTCAGTACAACCCGGCGCTTCGGCGGGACGGGGTTGGGGCTCAGCATTACCCGGCGGCTGGTCGACGCCATGCAGGGAAGACTTGAGGTGGAAAGCGAACCCGGCCAAGGCAGTTGCTTCAGTGTCAGCCTGCCCATGCCGGCAACTGACGGCGTGGGACGGGCTCCTGCAGCGCTCTTGCTTCCGGGCCTGGAGGATATCTGGCTACTGGAACCAAATCCTTCGCGTGAGCAAATCCTGTCCCGTCTGATGGCCGCCAGAGTTTCCGCCGACATTCACAGCTTCCATTCCACCGAAGTCTGCCAGAGGGAACTGGTTTCCCGGCTTGAAATCGAAAAAGACCCCGGTGCCCGCAGCCTGATCATTGGCTGTCATGAGGCGCTGTCACGTTTGCCCGCGGCGCTGCGGGAAAACTGGCGTACCCTGGCTCTGGAGCCGCTGATCCAGGATGTGAGTGAAGTCAGGCGCCTGAGAACACATGGCCATGTCTCGCGCCCGGTTCGGGAGTCCGAACTCCTGGATATGATTCGTACGGTGTGGGAAATGCCCGTTATGCTACCTCCTGAAACCGGGCTTCCTGTGGGAGATGCTGAGAATGAGGCGCCTTCTCTAACTGCGGGGTCAGCTCTGCCGGTTGCGCCTGCAGGAGGTTTTTTCTGTGGGTATAGGGCACTGCTCGTAGATGACAACCTCGTAAACCGGCAGGTGGGGCAGCTGCTGCTTCAGGCCATGGGCCTGCACGTGGATCTGGCTGAGCATGGCGCTGAGGCCGTGCAGGCCGTGTCAGATGAGTGGTATGACATCCTGTTTATGGATGTACAGATGCCAGTGATGGATGGGCACGAGGCAGCCCGTCGTATTCGGGCGAAAGGCGGTTTTTACGCCACGCTGCCCATTGTCGCGATGACGGCACATGCCATGGCCGAGGACCGGGAAATGAGCCGGACCGCGGGAATGAACAGTCATCTTACCAAACCAGTGGATGCCGCTGAGGTAGAGCAGGTGCTGCATGGCTTTCTCGACACCGGGTTCGACTGGAACGGAGCCCTGCAACGGTTGACCGGGCGGCGGGATCTGCTGGAGAAAATCGTCGTGACCTTCGTCAGAGACAAATCAGCGGCCCCCCGAAATCTGCACGAAGCACTGGAGAATGGGCAGATCAATACAGCCCGTGGAATCGCACATTCCCTCAAGGGCGGGGCTGCAACGGTCGGAGCTGTGGCTTTGTCGGAGGTAGCGGCAAACATTGAGCAGGCCTGTAAGCGAGGAGAGGCCGGCGAGGCCCTGCAGCTATATCCCGACCTGGACTCCCGTTTCCGGCAACTGAGGGAGCTGACTGAGGAGTGGACAGTCGTCAGTGACTCTGGCAAGGAGCAAAGTCGGGTATCGGCAACCTGTTTCCCTGAAGACAAGGCAATACCCATGCAGTTAAAGGCTTTTCTCTCAACGTTGGACAAGGACCTCGGTCTGGCATAAACTGAACTGGAAAAGCTGGCGAAAATGGCCGAAGGGCAGGATGTCTTCAATCAGTTGCAGGCTGCCTTCGCGGCCTTTGAAATGGATGAAGCAAGAGCATTGGCGGAACGCTGGCTGCAAGCCGTTTCTGGAAGCTTGAATGGTGCGCCGGAGGGTAAGGCATGAGTGAAGCGTCTCGACCTCGGGTACTGGTGGTAGATGATGCCCCCGAGCAATTGCAGCTCTTGTTGGAGCTGCTGAAAGATGAGTATGCGGTTCTGGCGGCTACCCATGGTGAGAAAGCCCTTTCCATTCTCGAGAACCAGCCGGATATTTCCCTGGTAGTTCTGGATGTTTCTATGCCAGGTATGGATGGCTACGAAGTCTGTCGAGAGATCCGACGCCTCTATGGTGATGCTATCGCCGTCATATTTTTGTCCGGTAACGATTCCACTGAGGAGGTGTTGCGTGGCTTTGATGCGGGGGCTCAGGATTACCTGACCAAGCCAGTCAGGCCTCTGGAGCTGAAGCTTAAAATCCAGTCGCTGGTTGCCCGGGCCGTTAAAGCCCCCGACCGATCAGACGTCAGGAAACCCGAAGGTTTCGACGAGAGTCGTCTGGCAGAGTCCGTTGAAAAGTACTTTACCCGTCTGGATGAGGCTGCGACCGACTCTGATCGGGGCGAAGCATTGATTGAAATGCTCGGGGAGAGTGGTCTCCGCGGTCTTCTCAGGGTAAATGGTATAGAAGAAGTGCACTATTTCAGTCGCACGGAGATCGCGCCGCTGGAGCGTGAGTTGCTCGATCGAATGGCGGCTCAGGCGCGCCAGTTTGTTGAGAGCAAGGGCCGTATGCTGCTTCGAACTCCGGATTCAACTCTCCTGGTTTCGGGCTTTCCCGTCGACTGTCAACGCGCGTTGGAAAATATCCGGGAAACGCTCCTGCAGTGTCTGGTCAGGCTGGATACCCGTCTGGAAAAACCGGAAGAAAAGCAGCCGGACAGAAAGGATGATAGCGAATCGCCAGCGCAACGTAGGGGCGACCTGAAGCAACAGTTCCGGGAGTTCCAGGTTGAGGGCATGGCACGAGTTGAGGCGTTGCATTCACGTCTGCGTACGGCAATCATCGCACAGGAAATGACCGAAAGACAGGAAACAGCCTTGCTGGATCAATTGCAGGAAGAGGTGGATGCTATGCAGGACCATTGGGAGGCGGCCCATTTCATCCAGGATCAGCTGGACTGAACAACGTGTACGCGGAGGAAAATTCATGAGCCATAACAAACTCGACGCCGACAGCCTGGAAGCACTCAAGATCGCTTTCACCTACATGCCAAAGGCCATTGAGGTTAACCGCTTCGAGTATGGTGACCGCTATGAGAAAACGCTGGAGCATATCAGCCGGGTGCGGGAAATACTGGAGCACAACGGCGTAGACCCGGAAGAAGTGGATGGTGAAATCAATCCGGAAGACAGTCCAAACTCCTGTTACTAGAGTATTGCAACCCTGAATTGATTGTTGGCTTTCGACGCCTGTCGACCCAGCGCTCGTTAAATTAATGCCAATGTTCTCCCCGAATCTACGGAGTCCCACCCCATGAAGCGTTTTTTCATCTTTTGGTCCCTCTACCTGTTTTCGATCACCACGCTTGCTCAAACGGCAGACCAGATCTGGATGGGAGGCTCGATTCTGACCATGAATGATGCCGCCATGAGCGCCGAAGCCATCGCCGAACGGGATGGTCGCATCATCGCAGTCGGCACCCTGGATGAGGTCATGAAGGCCAAAGGGCCTGAGACCCAGATGATTGATCTTCAGGGGCAGGCGTTGCTACCGGGTTTCGTGGATGCCCACGGTCACGTGATGATGGGTGGACTTCAAGCTCTGTCCGCGAATCTGCTGGCGCCCCCAGATGGCGAGGTGACGGATATTGCCTCCCTGCAGCAGACCCTGAAGGACTGGATCAGTGCCAATCAGGCAGTGATCAACAAAGTCCAGCTGATTGTCGGATTCGGTTACGACAACGCCCAGCTCAGCGAATTGCGCCACCCGACCCGTGACGAGCTGGACGCGGTATCCACAGACTATCCCGTGCTGATCATTCATCAATCTGGTCATCTGGCTGTGCTCAACAGCAAGGCCCTGGAGGTGGCGGGTATCTCGGCTGCTACAAAGAACCCGGAAGGGGGGGTGATTCGACGACGCGAGAACAGTACGGAACCCAATGGGGTGCTCGAAGAACTGGCCATGTTCAGTGCCTTGCTCAAGATCCTTCCGAAAATCGGCCCGGAAGGCTTCAAGGCCTTTGCACGATCTGGCAGCAAGCTCTGGGCCCGTTTCGGATATACCACCGCACAGGAAGGTCGTTCTTCACCCGATACCGTGCGCGTCATGCAGGCGGTCGCGGCTGAGGGCGGATTTGCCATCGATGTTGTGACCTATCCGGATGTATTGATCGACCGGGGCTTTATTGAGTCCAGCGTGAGCCTGAGCTACCAGCACCGTCTGCGGGTGGGTGGTGGCAAGCTCACCATTGATGGCAGTCCGCAGGGCTTTACCGCCTGGCGGGACAGCCCTTACTACAAGCCGGTCGGCAACTATCCTGCCGGCTATTCCGGCTATGCGGCAGCAACGGCGGAACAGGTGTTTGACTCAGTGAAGTGGGCCACGGAAAGAGATATCCAGCTGCTGAGCCATGCCAATGGCGAGCGCGCCATGGACCTGCTGATCGCGGCTCACCGGGCTGCGATGGCCAACACGCCACGAGCTAAGGAGCAGCGCCATGTGCTGATTCACGGCCAATTTGTTCGGGCTGATCAACTGGATGACTTCAAAGCACTGGGCATGATTCCTTCCCTGTTTCCCATGCACACTTTTTACTGGGGTGACTGGCATCTGCAGCATACCGTCGGGCCGGAAAAGGGGCAGAATATTTCACCCACCGGGTGGGTGCTTGAGCGTGACATGATCTTCACCAGTCACCATGATGCGCCCGTCGCCTTCCCCGACTCTCTGCGCGTTCTGGATGCCACTGTCAACCGGCATGCCCGAGGCTCTGGTGTCGTGGTAGGCCCTCAGCATCGCGTGGATGTGATCACCGCACTCAAGGCCATGACCCTCTGGCCGGCTTATCAACACTTTGAAGAAGACGCCAAAGGCTCGCTGGAAGTCGGCAAACTGGCAGACTTCGCCATTCTGTCCAAAGACCCCACCAAAGTACCGCCAGAAACGCTGGCCAGCCTCAAGGTCACTGAAACCATCAAAGAAGGGCGCAGCATCTTTCGTCTGAATGAAGCCACAACCCAGGCGCAAAACCCCGGTTTCGGCCGGGCGATGAATGCGTTGGCCAACAGCCGCCATCAACCCCGAGCCCTGCCAGGCTATCAGGGCAGGGTAGCCTCTTCTGCCCCGGATACTGCGGTGTCAGCGGCCTGTCTCTCCGATCTGTACCTGACCCTTGCTGATGCCATGGCGACGGGATATCAGCCCTGATCGGGGGTTGAAAGTCCGAGGGTGGCTTGAGTCTATCGTTGATCCTGGCCGCACCATCAACGAAGTAAAGAACGTCAATTCCCAGGATTGGACGCTGCAATTGCAGGATTACTATGATTGGGCGCAAGAGCACGAAGCGGGAGAACTGGTAGAGGTGACAAGCAATGAGTGAGATCAAAGATGTAATGCATGATACAGCTCAGGGGCTGTATCAGGCAGGTGGTTTGAGCATGCACACCATGCGTGAGATCGAGTCACTGTGCCTACCTGAGGTTCGCGAGTATACCGCTATCCAGATAAAGCACCTGCGAACAAAAAATCAGGCCAGTCAGGCGGTCTTTGCGGCCTACCTAAACATCAGTCCATCGACGATACAAAAGTGGGAAACCGGCCAGAAAAAACCCAATGGGGCATCGCTGAAGCTGCTCAATATCGTGGAGAAAAAAGGTCTGGAGGCGCTGGCCTGATATCACCTTGAATGCGTGATCTATTTCCTGGAGGGGCTTACGAAAGTCAACTCCCAAGATTGGACGCCGCAATTGCAGGACTATGCAGACTGACAATACCGGTAACATGATTGCCGCTGCGGGCTGCACAATTCAGTGGGCATCCTTCGGCAAGCCCATCAAGATAAGTCGAGGCTCTGCTCATGTTGAGTTTGCATACGGGCCTGGCCGCTCACGCGTCTGGCGATAAGACACCAATGCCAGTGGTGAAACGACCGTTACCCAATACCTGGATGGCTACGAAAAGCTCAAGAAGGCCAATGGCAGCGTTGAGCAGAAACACTATATTGGTGGTTTCGCGGTCATCACCTGTGGGGCCAACTGTGATCAGACTAAGGACAACACAGATTATCTGTTGAAGGTTAGCCTGGGTTCCGTCATAGGAACGATTAATAGCGCAGCCGGATCCAAGCTTGTCTCTAGCAGCTTTGATGCCTGGGGATAGCGAGATTATTCATATTGCGAACAAAAATGGTCCTATGATTCCTTACGAGCATTACAGAATAGATAGGGAAAGGTTTGGAAAATAAATCAGGAAATGTTTTATGACTCTCTCAATTAAAATTTGGGAAATAGCAGAATTTTACCGGTGTAGCATCTTTGATATAAGCACAAACGAGGACGTTTGGGTTTCAGCTAAATCAATGGATAAAGAATATTTGACGAATTCATTGATTTCTCTAGGTTTTCATTCACGAGATGTTTGCGATGCCTTTGATCAGGCTGAAGGCAAATCTGTTAACACGCCCCATCCTCTAATTAACCATAATGGTAACGCCTAAAATAGATAAGGTAACTTTGCAAATGGGGCGGTGACGGCTTCTATACAGCATTTGTTTAATTATGAGGGGATTGATAAAGTCATTGATTCCGTGGATGTTTGGATGAAAGTAGATGGAATATCAGATTTAAGTGAGTTTGTTGATGCTGTTAATTCTGCGACTAGTTCTTTAGATAATATAATAGCAAAGGCTCGAGCTGGAGACGCCGATGCTCTTGAGGCCTTAAATGCACTATCGCTTGATTCTGGTGGTGGGCCGGTCACGAATGTTCGACTGTCTAGTACAAGGTTAATAGTTCGATATGCCGCTGCCCAGCAAGAGATAATGAATGCAGTCGGCTTGCAAGCTATACTAATGGTGGCCGGCGAGTATATTGGTCTTGCGGCACACCATTCTCCGAAACTAATTGGTCGTGCACTTACCATTGCTGGCTGGGGAGTTCAATACGACATGCCCAATATAAATAGAACCGGCGGAGAAAGCACACTAAAGTCAATATTATCCAGAGAATAGTCCTATGAGAAAACTGTTAGTGATTTTGTTCTTAAGCTTGATAAGTTCGAACTCTTTGTCTGAAATTATTTGCAAAGAGAATTTTACTCAGGTTGCCAACCCTGAAGGTCGCGGAATTTCACTTAAAGCTTTTGGTGCATACATTTTCTTGCCGAGCAACTATCATGTTTTATACAGTCAAGCAGTCGCTGGAAATCCTCTTATTTTTGATGGTGTGCAGTACGATGACCAAGGATATATAGACGATTCAAAGGATATTGGTACGGCGCAGATTGGTAAAATAGAAGATATGCCTGATTTTATAGCTCAAGATGCAGTTGATGCGCATTACAAAGTAGAGTGCAAGGGCCTTTCTATATCAATAGGTCGACGCCAGAACCACGAATATTTATTGGTTATAGATAAAGATTTATATTTTTCTATTATTGACTATCGGGATCAATTTTGGCTGGAAGTTTTAGAAAACTTTATTCACAAGTAAGTTTTATTTATGTCATCGAGACGATTAAGACTTTCAAGACAGTGCCTGAGATTGTTCAATAATTTATTTGAGCCACTGCAGCGTCATAGGAGAGGGTGTTGAGGGCGCATTCACTCAAAAAAAATAAACCCCAAATCTCCCTCATACCCATATTCCTGGCACAGCCACTCCCATTCCTGCGTATCCAGGAAGGTGCGGCAGGTCAGTTGCCAGTAGAGCAGGTTGACCTTTTCCTCCTCATTGCGAAATGACTCGATACAGAGCCATTTGCGATTCCCTTTACCGACACGCTGCATTTCCTGAATGGCGGCTTTGAGTTCCCAGTTGCGAAGATTGTGGAAGGTGTTGATGGAATAGACGAAGTCGAAGTGATCATCCGGCCAGGGTAATTCACTGGCGATACCCTCGGTCAAAAAAGGCTTCAGGGGTTCTTGGGCATGGTCGAGGCCATAACGGGATATATCCAGCCCGGCGACTTCGAGGCCGGGCAGGGCTTGCTGAAGTTCGTAGAGCAGAAAGCCTTTGCCGCAGCCGATATCGAGCACCCGCTGCCCTGGCTTCAGCTCATAGTGACGGATCAGGTCTTCAGCAATCGGCTTCCAGCGACCATCGTAATGGTAACCGCCATAACCGTACTGGCGGTCTCCATCCCAGTAGTCCTCGCCCCACTGGCTGGCGACTCGGGCGCAGGCGGCCTTGTCGTGTTCGGTGACGCGCTGCAGATAATCCCGCTGGGTGGCTTTCTGGTACTTCTCCAGAAAATTGATGATGGTCATTCGGCAGGTTCCATGGGTTCAGTGGGGTTCAGTACGATTCAGTAAGACGTTTCCGGGTTTCTCAGGAAGACAGACGGTGATCCGTCTGCAGCCCCTCGAGGCTGTGATGCAGGCAGAGCATGTCATCGACGGCCTGCCAGTCCGAGGCGTCATAGACTGACAGGTTTTCAGCCGCGCCATGCACGCTCACGCCCTGATCCAGCAACTGTTTCACCATCGAGTTCCGCTGGTGATAAGAGACAGGCAGCATGTAAAGCGAGTAGAGCACCAGGCCATCAATTTGTTCCGCTTCGCGCAACACTTCATTCAGCATCAGGTAGCTTTCTGGCATCGCATATTCGGTCAGGCTCAGCAGATAGTTGGCTCCGTGTTGCTGACAGAAACTGCGCACGACCAGATTCTGCACATTCTGTGGCGGCAATTCGCGATGGTAAGAGCGGGATCCAATATAGCCCCGCCACTGCGGCATGGAAGCGCTTTCGTTCATGGCCTTGCTCCTTTTAAGGGGCTCTCATGTGCGGGCTCTCATAAATGTGCCGTCAATCAGAGGTTTTCAGTTCAGGCAGTTCATAACGCATGCCCAGCCGTGTAGCCGGGCGCATACTCAGGGGCCGGAATGTCTCCATCAGCTTCTTGTCCGCATAGGGTGACAGCAGGCTCTTGAAGCGACAGTTCATGGACCAGCGCGTTTCTGTTTCCCGGTTGACCCGGTTCCCATGCATCAGGGTCTGGCTGAAAATCAGGACATGACCAAAAGACACATTCAGAAATTCGACCTTGTCAGATACATGCCGGTAAAGCGATTCTGCGTCGACCAGATCGGCTTCTTTCAGGCTCGCCTGCAAGGGGCGATCTTCTGGCAGCGGCACCAGATACATGGATTTGCTGCGATAGCAATCAACCAGTGGCAGCCACACCACCACTTCGTAAGGTGAGTCGCCATCCCAGACATCGGCGTGAATCGGCAACAATGAACTGTCATCCTCGGGCAGTTGCACCGATAGACCCACCGAGCGCTGCATGGCCAACTCATTCCCGACCAGGGCTTCCAGCGCCTGTGTCACCAGCGCGTAATAATCAGACTGAAAGGCCTGGCTGTCTTCACGCAGCGCCGAAATAACGGCCAGGCGCAGACCATTCAGCTGCGACAGCGGCAGGTTCTGATGGACCCGGTTTAAAAAGGCGGTGGCATCAGCCGGCTCTGGCTGGCCCAGAAACTGGCAGGCGCTCTTGACCACCCGCGCCTGAATCCGCTGCAGTGCCTCCTGGTTTTCGACCGGCAGGATAACGTAGCCTTGATCGGCAAAGCACTGTTCTGCTTCGGGCAGCGAGCTTGCTGTGGGAGCAACGTCAGGCGAGGTGGTTGAGGCATGAGAAGGCGCGTTCATACGCTCACCTCTGCACTGGATTCACGAGTGTCTGCGCGGAGTGGCTCAAGTGCTGTTTGAACGGCACTGGCGATACCCTGAGGGTCGAGTCCGGCGCTATCCAGCAAGTTCTCCTGGCGACCATAATCCTCCGGGAACTGATCGGGCAGGGCCAGCCGCAGCAGGGGCGGATGCGCCTCAAGACTGTCGATCAGGGTTTCTGCCACGGCAGAGCCGAGCCCCCCGGTGCGAACATGCTCTTCCACGGTCACCATCAGACGTGCGCCTTTCCCGTGCTGCCGAATCGCCTCGGTATCCAGGGGTTTGATGGTATGCATGTGCAGAAGGCGGCAACCAATGCCCTGACTCTCCAGCAATTCGATGGCATCCAGCGTGCGGGTGGTCATGATGCCGGTGGAAATCAGCAGCACCTCGAAAGCGTTCTGTTCTTTCTGCCGGACAATGGCGCGACCAATCCGGAAATCGTCATCCGGCTGGGAGATCACGCGGTCACCCCCTTTGCCGAGGCGGATGTACAAGGGGCCGGGCCAGTCGAGGGTAGCCGGCATCAGGCGCTTCATTTCCTCGGCATCGGATACCGCCACGATGGCCATATTGGGGAGGGCACGGAACAGGGCAATGTCTTCAATCGCCAGATGGGTCGGGCCGAGGGGGGCATACACAACGCCGCCACCGTTGCCGATCAGGCGGACCGGCAGATTATGCAGACAGAGGTCAACGGCGACCTGTTCAAAGCAGCGGCGGGTAATGAAGGTCGCGATGGTATTCACGTAGGGCAGAAACCCGTCCATGGCCATTCCGGCTGCCATGCCAATGACGTGGGCCTCGCTCACGCCTTCCATATAGTGATGATCGGGTTTTTCGGACTTCATGTCGTCCAGCAGGCCCGGGCTGAGATCCGAACCAATAAAAACCACCGCGTTATTCTCCCGGGAGAGGGTCTGGACCATATCCAGACAGGTTTTACGCATGTGTACTCCAGAATGCTGTTCGGGTAGGGTTTTTGTTGTTTATATTCAGTGCCCATTTTCATCAGATTAGGTGGCAGATTTCAATGGCAACCCGGCAAGCGCACACAAGTTCTCCGGCAAAAACCCTGATTGTCGGCGGCGACAGCCCCATTGCGCGGGCCGTCTGTCACGAACTGAGCCGGCTTGGACTGGCCTGGCAGGCCACGAGTCGGCGTAAGGCCAATGGCGAATCGGACCTGGCCGACGAGCAGGGTGCCCACGCGCCGATCTGGCTGGAACTGGCTCAGGAAGACGCGCTGGGAAGCCTGGAAACGCTGGACTTCGATCGCTGCCTGTGGGTGGCCGGTATCAGTGGCGAAGCGGCCTGTCAGCGTGACCCGGCACTGGCCCGACAGGTAAATGTGGAACAGGTGGCGCGCTTTGCGAAACTGGCCGCCCGCCGCAAAGTGTTCGTGACCTATGTATCGACCTCCCAGGTATTTTCTGCGGCGCAGGCGCCAGCTTCTGTGGCGGACACCCCGCATCCGGAAAGCTTGTACGGCGAACTGAAATGGCAAGCGGAACAGCAGCTGCAGCAGCTTTTGCCTGCCGACCGACTGGCCATCGTGCGTCTGGCCAAAGTCCTGCCGCCGCACTTTGAGCGGGTCGGGGAGTGGGTGCGCGCGGCGCGTCAGGGGCAATCGGTGCACCCCTTTGACGATATGGAACTGAGCCCGCTGTCACTGGCCTGGGTGGCGGAACACCTGGCAAGACTGCTGCAGAAGCGGGTGTCGGGACTTCAGCATTGGGTGGGCGAGCGGCCAATAAGTTATTCCGAGCTGTGTCGTCTGGTTTTTGCTCACCTTGGTCTGCCATCTTCTTTGATAGATCCCCGATCTGCGTGTTCAGCCGGTCTGGCACCCCTGCAAGGCGCAACACTGGCCTTTGCCGCCCCTGCTGGGTTTATCAAGAGGCCGCAAACGCTGGAGTCGGCGCTGGCGCCTCTGTTAGAGGCTTTGGCGGCAAAGAGAGCTCTCGCATCCGAACAATAGAACCCGAAGTGACCTCTTTTCACTGTGTTGAACAAAAAGGCCATAGTTCCCGACGTTTATTTTAATTGACGTTTGACCTGATTAAGGACTAAATTCAGGTCTTGTGGAGGCGCTATGAAACTATCCGATCAAATCAAACCCATCAGTTATCTGAAAGCTCATGCAGCGGAGCTCGTCCGTAACCTTTCCAGTCAGGCTGAACCTTTGGTCATTACTCAGAACGGTGAGGCTAAAGCGGTCATGCTGGATATAAAAACCTATGAGCAGACTCAGGAAACCATGGCACTTTTGAAAATGCTGGCTTTGGGCCAGCGTCAGATTGAAGAAGGCAAAGTACAGCCAGCCGGAGAGGTCATCAATCGATTGCGTGAAAGGAGTAGCAGTCGTTAATGAGTTATCAGGTACTCCTGACAGATGATGCCGTATTCGATCTTGAAGACTTGCACCAGTACATCAAAGAAAATGATTCGTTCGAAAAAGCAGAGTACGTTCTTGATAAGTTTGAAGAGAAATTTCGGAGCCTGACCAACAGTCCACATCGAGGCAGCTATCCCAAAGAACTGCTCGATACGGGGCTGAGAGAGTACCGGGAAATTTATTTCAAACCCTATCGAATCATCTATCGCATAATGGGCCAGAACGTCTATGTGACAGTCATTGCCGATGGCCGCCGTGACATGATGTCATTGCTAGAGAGGCGTCTGTTGAGTGGCTCCCGCTAAAGGCCTGGCAGAACCCCTCTGATAGTCAGGTACGTTGTACCCGCAGGGCCATGCAGGCTAGTATGAGGCCAAATAACCTGTGGAACGCTCTTTCCCCTGCGGACAGAGCCCAACAAAAAGAATCACTGGCTGAATGAACGCAATTGGTACTCCCGGTTTTCCAAGCGCTCCTGATGAGCTGACCCTGGTCCGCGTCGATGAAAAGGGCAAACCCCGCAAACTCGTCTTTGTTTCCGGTAACTTCAATATCCTGCATCCCGGTCATCTGCGCTTCCTGCGTTTTGCGGCGGAACAGGGGCAGATCCTGGTGGTTGGTCTGCTGGATCACGACAGCTCGGAAGGGGCCTTTCTTTCCAATGAAGAACGCAAGCAGGCTCTGGAAAGCCTGGAGGCGGTCAACGTCGTGGTGCTGGTCAAGGACAATCTCGACCACTGGATTTCCTCGCTGAAACCGGATGTGGTCGTCAAGGGCAGTGAGTGGCAGCACCGTGACAACCCCGAGAAAGCCTGGCTGGCCAAAGGGGGAGGCAAGCTGGTGTTCAGTTCGGGGGAGCAGACCTTTGCCTCCATTGAACTGATTCAGCAGAAGCTGCGCGATACACGGCATTACAACATTGAACGGCCCAACCAGTATCTGAAGCGGCATGGCATCGGCAGTGCAGACGTACAGCAGCGGGTGCGCGCCTTCGCTGGACTGAAAGTGGCGGTACTGGGTGACATCATCGTCGACGAATATGTGGAGTGCGACCCGGTAGGTATGTCGCGGGAAGACCCGACGCTGGTGGTGACGCCTTTCAAAACCAACCGGTTTCTCGGAGGCGGGGGGATCGTTGCCGGTCATGCCCGTGGCCTCGGGGCCTCCGTCGACTTCTATTCAGTCTGTGGTGACGATGCCGCGGCGGAATTCAGCCGGCAGCAACTGGCCAGGCAGGAAATTGATGCCTTGATATTGTGTGATGAAACCCGGCCAACCACCGTTAAACGGCGTTATCGGGCGGAATCCAAGACCTTGCTGCGGGTGAACGATTACCGCAAGCATGAGATTGATGAAGGCCTTCAACACGCCTTTATTGAAGCCTTCAGCCAGAAGCTTGAAAACTATGATCTCGTCATATTTTCGGACTTTAACTATGGCTATCTGTGCCGACCGCTGGTGCAGGCATTGACCGACCGGATCAAGGCCAGTGGTATCCGCATTGTGGCCGACAGCCAGTCTTCCTCGCAGACGGGTGATCTCGACAAGTTCCGCCATCTATTACTGGCGACGCCGACGGAGTATGAAGCCCGCCTGACCATGGCCAACAGCCAGGATAACCTGGTGCTGGTTTCCGAAAATCTGGGTGAACGCCTGCAGGCCGAGCACCTCATCGTCACTCTGGGCAGTGAAGGCGTGCTGATTCGCTCACGGGATGCCACAGGTGGGTGGCTGATCGATGAGTTGCCGGCACTCAACCTGAACCCGGTTGACCCGGCCGGAGCCGGGGATGCCTTTCTCACTTCCACGGCGATGGCTTTGCAGGTCGGCGCGAGTATCTGGGAAGCGGCGTATATTGGTTCGATTGCTTCGGCCTGTCAGGTCGGGCGCACGGGCAACATTCCGCTGCAGGCTGCAGAGCTGGAAACCCGGGTATGAGGCAAGAGGCCAGGGCATGAATGCGTTGTTGCTGGCCGGGGGTATTGGCAGTCGCCTGCGACCGATTACCGATAGCGTCCCGAAATGTCTGGTACCCATCAACGGTCGGCCTCTGCTGGATATCTGGCTGCAGGCACTGGTCGGGGCCGGATTTCAGGAAATTGTGGTCAATACCCATTATCTGGCACCTCAAGTTGAGGCCTATCTGGCCGACTCTCCCTATAGCAGTCAAGTAAGATCAGTCTACGAACCTGAGCTACTGGGCACGGCAGGCTCGATGATGGCCTATCGCCAGTGGCTGGATCGGGAAACCTGTCTGGTGGCGCATGCCGATAATCTGGTTCAGATTGATTTCCAGGCCTTTCTGGAAGCCCATAAGCAGCGACCCGACGACTGCCTGATGACCCTGCTGGCGTTTGAGACCGATAGTCCGCAGACCTGCGGCATTCTGGAACTGGGCGAACAGCGGCGGGTGACCGGCTTTCATGAAAAGGTGGCTGACCCGCCCTCCAATCTCGCCAATGGGGCGGTATATCTCATCGAGCCCGCACTCTTTGAGTGGCTTGAAGCACAGGTGCCGCCGCCCTCTGACATCAGTCTGGACGTGCTTCCAGGCCTGATGGGGCACTGCCAGGCCTGGCCCCTGAAGGGCTACCTGCGTGACATCGGCAACCCCGCCGCTCTGGCACTGGGGGAGCGTGAATTCGCGGCCCTCCAGAAGCGTCTCTAGAACGTTAACAAACTGTTACGTTTTACTTCCTAAAGCTTACTTAAGGTTTTGAGTTATGGGCCGTTATCTAGGGTATCAGGGGACGCGCACTGTGATTTGAGAGCAAACATGGCGTGAAACCTTGGTTGGAATAGTCTCTGACTTGGCTTCATAGGAGCAGCTAAAATGCCTCAGATAATTAACACCAACGTTGCGTCTCTGAACGCGCAGCGGAACCTGGACAGAACGCAGAACGAAGCGAATACCGCGCTTGAGCGATTGTCCTCAGGTCTCCGAATCAACAGTGCCCGTGATGACGCGGCCGGTCTTGCGATCTCCACGCGCTTTGATGCGCAGATTCGTGGTACCGGGGTCGCCATCCGAAACGCCGGTGACGGTATTTCCCTGGCCCAGACAGCCGAAGGTGCACTGAACAACATCACGACCTCCCTTCAGCGGATGCGTGAACTGGCCCTGCAATCCGCGAACGGTTCCAACACCGACCTGGAACGAAGCTCGATCCAGGAAGAGGTGGAGCAGCTGAAGAGCGAAATTGCGGCGGTGTCTGCCAACACCAACTTCAACGGCCGGAATCTGTTGGACGGTTCATTCCAGAATGTGACCTTCCAGACAGGCGCAAACGTCGGTGAAAACATCTCCGTATCGATTGCACGGACTACAGAGGCGACTCTGGGTACGGCAGTAACCAACGGTATCTCTTCCTCAACTACCAGTGGCGGTGCTTTGCAGGCTGGTGACATCACCATCAATGGTATCTCAGTGGGTGCCGCTGACGCCTCTAAAGACGGTGCGTCCTCTGGCAGTCCGGAACTGAGTGCGATCACACTGGCCGCAGCCGTTAACGAAGTGGCTGATCTCAGTGGTGTCGATGCGGTCGTGAATGAGAACGTTGTTGGTGGCACCACGGTAGCGTCTGTCAGTGCAACTGCTGCCGCTGTTACGATCAACGGCACCAGCATCACGCTGGCTGGCTCCGGTCAGGCCGGTAACCTGGCGGCTGACCTTCAGGGTGTGGCCGATACCATCAACCTGTACAGTGGCCAGACTGGTGTAACCGCTGAGTTTGACCCCACAAATCTGAACGCGGGTGTCAGCCTGGTGGCGGCAGATGGCCGGAACATTGTTGTCGGTGCGGGTGGTGATGCCTTCGGTATTGCCGGTGCCAACACCTACGCCGGTACCTATACCCTGGTCAGTCGTGACGGTAGTGATATTGAGATTGGCAGTACCACAGGTAGCTCTCTGGAGCGTGCCGGTCTTGAAGTCGGTACTTACAGCGGATCCAACAGTGGTGTAAACGGTGGTGTCGTAACCGGTTCCATCAGTGCGGGTGACCTGACCGTGAATGGAGTGTCCATCGGACCCTCACTGGCTTCCTATGATACAGCGTCAACTGCCAGCAAAGCCGGTAGTGCTATCGCCATCGCTGAAGCCATCAACCTGGTGGCCGATGAGACCGGTGTCAGTGCAAAAGCACAGACCACTCAGGTAACTTCAAGCGATGTTACCGCCAACCAGACCGCGTCTCTGAGTATTAATGGTATCGCCATCTCGGCGGCTGCCTCTGGTGCCGGTTCTACGGCTTCTCAGCAGGTGGGTCTGATCGTTGATGCCATCAACGAAAAGACGGCTCAGACGGGTGTTGTGGCTCAGGTAGTCGATGACAACCAGTTCGAACTGCTGGCTGCAGATGGTCGTAACATTGTTATCGCCAGCTCCAGTAACTCGGGTACGACTGATGGCACCACACGGGGCTCGGTGACTCTGCAGAGTGCAGGTACCATCGAAATCGGTACGGCGACCTCTACAGGTCCTTCTGCTTCAGGCTTCACTCAGGGTCGTTACGGCGGCGGTGAGACGGGGGTTCTGGTTCAGGACATCGATGTCAGCACAGTAGCCGGTGCGGAAGCCGCGATCAAAGGGATCGATAACGCCCTGAATCAGGTGTCACGAGCCGCTGCCCAGTTGGGTGCTATCCAGAACCGCTTTGATGCCACGATTCAGAACCTGTCATCCAAGTCGGTGAACCTGGAAGCTGCCAACAGCCGGATCCGGGATGCTGACTTCGCAGCGGAAACTGCGGAGCTGTCCAGAACTCAGGTTCTGCAGCAGGCAGGTATCTCGATACTGGCGCAGGCTAACGCCCGACCACAGCAGGTCCTGTCCCTTCTCCAGTAAGGAGAGGGCAGAATCTGACCTGAGGCCGGAACCGGTCGGACGCAAGTCCGACCGGCTTCCGCGTTGAGAGGAAACTGAGGTGACTCATGAATGACGTAAAAGTGACCGATCTGTCGCTGAGACCACCGGGGGCGAATGCTCCGGGTGGCTCTGTTGCGGGAAGTGCGTCATCGGCCAGTACACCTTCATCGGTAACGACCAGTCCTGCAGAAGGGGCACCGGTCAAGGTTACTGAACCCACGCCGCAAGCGGCGCAGGTGC
>JAUIAZ010000250.1 GCA_030427465.1 Gammaproteobacteria bacterium
TGGTAATCCGACGGTTCACATACTGAAAGCCCTTTTCCACACCGTGCTTTTCAACCGGCATTTTTAACAACAGGTCCCGCGTTGATTTTTCGCCGGCCAGGAGTGCGCTTAACTGAACGCGGTCATAAGGCGCGTAAGGCTCGTCCCCAAAGAGCATCAGAGAAGCCGGTAAGTGGCTTTTGGAGAGATAGCGCTGCGCAAAAGCCAGGCCCACGGGACCGGCACCAATGACCACCAGATCCGCTTCAGACGAAACGTCTTGTAAATCCCGCCCGGCTACCTGACTGTCTGTCTTTTCCCAATCAGACGGCCCTGCCTTCACCGGCAAACTGGCCTGTAATTCCTTCGGCATTCCACTGACTCTTTTGTTGCATTTGAATTACCACTATTAAATCGCAGCAAAAGGCGAGCCAGAGACAGGTCCGACTTAAAAATGATTACCCTATCATTTTGTATTTAATGGTTTTTTATAACTTTTTCGGACTCATGAAAAACAGACCAACGAGTTCCGGTTGGAGTAAAAATGCACTGTTACCTAGCACAGGCACCATTTTGTTGCTTTTTATTTACTACTTTTGGATTCGAGCCAGCACAAATATCAGGCTAAGCATGCTAAGGTTGAAAACATCCAGGAAACAGGGTCGACACCATGCAACTTACCGGCTTCACAGATTGCGCGTTGAGAACGCTGCTGTATCTCAGCCAGTTGCCTGAGCAGGAAAAGGTTTCCCTGGATGCCGTCAGCCGTGTTTTCAATATCAAACGCAACCAGATGATCAAGGTGAGTCAGAAACTGGTGCAGCTGGGCCTGATACATTCCGCACGAGGGAAACAGGGTGGTATCTGGCTGGCAACGTCCGCGAGCGAAATCAATCTCGGATGGGTGGTCAGAACGCTGGAATCCCGGCATGAAATCGTCGACTGCGATGGGCTGAACTGCCCTATTCGCTTCAACTGCCGGCTGCAGGGTATATTCGGTGAAGCAGAGCAAGCGTTCTACGAGGTGCTCAACCGGTTTACGCTGGCCGACATAAACCCGATTCCAGACCTCAGATCACTCGCAGACACTCGCATTCCGATTCTTTCGCTTAGCTGACAGTGAATGCTACCAAGTGGGAAGCGGTTCCTGTACTGGTGCTGCATTCTGCTTTACCTTGACCTTGGGCCACCTGAACCTGAAAACATTACTATGCAAGACGCAGCCCCCTTCCTTACATTGCTTGGCAGCCTGTTTCTGGTAAGCCTCCTGGTTACACCAATTGCCACGAGGCTTAAGGTTCCACGGGTTACCTTGCTGATCCTGAGCGGCATCCTGCTCGGGCCTCATATCAGTGGGTTTATCAGCAGCGAATCACGCGACCTGTTCCCGATTATTGCCAACATTACTCTTCTGATTGTTGGCTACCTCCTCGGCGCCCGGCTGAATCGCGAATTCATCAGCCGCTATGCGCGGGGCGTCAGTATGGCATCCCTCACCATTACCGTGCTGACGTCCCTTACCGTCGCTCTCGGCCTGCAGATGATGGGGTTCAGCATTGAACTGGCCTGGTTAATGGGGGCGCTGGCCGCTGCTACCGATCCGGCCGCCACGCTGGACGTCCTGAACCAGAATCCGGCCCGCAATCATTTCGGCAAGATTCTGGAAGGTGTCGTTGCCATGGACGATGTTCTCGGCCTGTTGCTGTTCACGTTCATTCTCGGGGGCTTACAGGTCTTTAACGGCAACGGCGACCCGGGGCCGCACCTCTGGCATGTGGTCAGGGATATCGGAGGGGCTTTACTGATCGGCAGCGTGATGGGCGCACTGGTAGCCTGGCTCCTGGAGAAAAAACCTGTCGGAAAGCCCGTTATTGTCGAATCACTTGCCTTCATCTTCCTGTGCGGTGGTCTGGCCATGCTGGCCGAAGTCGGTGTACTGCTGGCCGCCATGGTCATGGGCACCGTCATGGTGAACCGGGATGGCTCCGGTGCAGATCACCTTCACGATATCGAAAATATAGAAGAGCCTTTCCTGGTCCTGTTCTTCATAATGGCAGGCAGTGCACTGGACCTCAGTCAACTGGACCAGATCGGAGCACTCGGCATCGCCTACATCGTGCTACGCATACTCGGCCGCTTTCTGGGTGGGCTGGTGGTGCCCATCAGTGATTTCAATCCGACACAACGGCGATGGTTGGGGCTTGCCCTGTTACCCCAGGCGGGCGTCGCCATGGGAATGGCTCTCGTGGCCAGCGAGTCCTATCCGGGACTGGCAGATCAGATCATTCCGGTAGCGATTGCCGCGACCGTTTTGTTTGAACTGCTGGGCCCAATGGCCACGGGCCTGGCCATCAGACGACAAAACCGCTCTTTTGTCAGATAAACCGTCTGAGGACCCGTTACGTTCTCAAAACAGGGAGATCAGAGCTGCCCCAAGAGCGTATCTGCGCCGCTGACTTCGAACTGCATGGGCTTGTCGACGTTGAGCGCCTTCACCACGCCATCTTCTACAATCATCGAGTAGCGCTGTGAGCGCAGACCGCCGAAAGCACCCGTATCCGCATCCAATCCCAGGGCCTCGGCGAAGCTGCCGTCGCCATCAGCCAGCATGAGAATGTTTTCAGCATTGGCGCTCTCGCCCCAGGCTTTCATCACGAAGGCATCATTCACCGATGTACAGATGATACTGTCAACGCCCTTTTCTTTCAGGGCATCAGCCTGTACCACGAACCCGGGCAGGTGAGCGGCTGAGCAGGTGGGTGTAAAAGCCCCCGGTACAGCAAACAGCGCGACCTTCTTGCCGCCAAACAGCGACTGGGTGGTCGGCTCTTGCATGCCATCTGCCGTCAGAAGCTGGAAAGTGTGGTCTGGTAAAGTATCACCGGTTTTTATCATGGTCTGGCTCCTTCAGAGGCCTTGGGACTGAACTGCTTAACATACTCTTCCGTACGGATGCCGCCAAGCTGTTCCGGCCAACCAACGGGGGCAACCTGGCGTGTCCTGAACCCGCTCATAAGTGGCTCCAGCACGCCTTTCCAGTGCTGATAGCCGGCGCCGTTCAGATGGATTCCGTCATAAGTAAAACGCCCATCAAGACCATTCTCTGCAGACAGCAGGCCCAGATCCAGGTAAGTGACGCCCTGATTCCTGGCAAATGCCTTCAAGTGGCGATTGAGCTCGTTCACCTGACTAACCTTGTCAACGCCGCAGCGCCCAGGTGCACACTGTATGGTGGATTGTACCAGTACGCGCATCCCGCCATTCTGTAATCTCCTGATCAGGTTTTCATAGTCGGTGAATGTTTTTTCCTGAGCAACATGGCGGTCGATGTCATTGATACCCAGCATCAGCAAGGCGGCATCCGCGTGGGTGGTCAGGATCGAGTCGATGCGCCTGAGCACATCGGAGACTTTATCTCCGGATACCCCGCGATTGGCAACTGTGATCTGCGGAAAAAACTCTGACCATTCTCCGCCCTCCGTGATGCTGTCACCGACAAACACCACGTCCGCCTTGCCCGACAGAAGCTCAAACTGCTGTATGCGGTACTCACGGTTTCGTTCAGGCCTGGGCACAGCATCCCCGGCGTCTGCCAGCTGGCTTTCCAGTCGGGTTTTCAGAAGTTGCAGATACTCATAAGGAAACCAGCGAAAGCGCCCTACCATCACCCCATACAGAAAGACAGCCAGCAGGAGCAGCCCCAGCAGAAGTTTCCGATAACTGAATTTACGCCAATCAAACATTGATAATCATTCTGCCCACCGGGAAGTCACCTGGTTTTTTCCGGCTTGCTTCGCACAATAAAGCGCGCTGTCTGCGCGATCGAGCAGGCGCATTTCACTGTCGCCTGGTTCAGCCAGTGTCACCCCGAGACTGATGCTGATTCTGCTGACGGGCACCTTCCTCAGGCTGAGGTCGGCCCCTTCGATCAGGGCTCTGAGCTTTTCCGCCAACACCATAACCGAAGCCTGGTCTGTATCGGTCACGATAACAATAAATTCCTCGCCACCCCAGCGCCCCAGCAAGTCGTGCTCGCGGATATGCTCACTCAGAAGCAGGCTCAGAGACTTGAGAACTTCATCGCCGACCAGGTGCCCCATCTCATCGTTGATGTGCTTGAAGTTATCGATATCGATCAGAATAACGCCAAATGCTGAGCCGCCACGCCGAAAACGGGCCAGTTCCAGTTCAAGAAACTCCTTGATCCGGTAGCGATTCCATACGCCGGTCAATGCATCCTGGCGGTACAGACGTTCGAGCTCTACCTGACGTTGCTGCAAGAGTGCTCTTGCATCCTGCTGCTCAAAGCCCAGCAAGGCCATGGCGAACAGACTCAGACTGAAAATACCGATAAACAGCTGCAACTCGAGCAAAGCGCTTTCCGGCTGACTGCCGGCAAACGGCCCCTGCCCCACCGAGGTTGCCCACACGGCCACTACGCTCACCAGGAACAGCACCGTGAAGACCAGACGTTCCCCCTGGTTGAACAGGACATAAAACAGCGGCGGCACCATCAGTGTGACCAGATACGCCCAATAGCCACTCAGCCGGATCATTTCAAACAGGAGCAGAGCCAGCAGAACACTGTAAGCTGCTACGGCCAGCATCAGTAGGGCTCCGGGAGTGTTCTCACGCTGGTGAGGTAACATCCAGCTGAGCGCCAGAGGAGCCATCACCAGAACCCCGACTGCATCACCGACCATCCAGGTAAAAAAGACCTGGAGCGTCTGGTCGCTGCCGATGTAGCCAAACAACCACAGACCGCCCGCCCCGAAGAAGGCGCTGATGACAGAAGAACCCCAGGCGACGGGTATTGCCAGCAGCAACAACCCCCGGCGGGACCGCAGACAGCGTCGCGTTTCGACATGGCGCAGCATCCACCAGGCCAGCAGCACGATGCCGAGCGCATCCCCTGTGCCATTCATAAACGCTGAACCAAAGCCTCGGCTCACGAGTTCCAGGCTCTCCCATGACCAGTAGGCCCAGGCATTTCCCAGAAAGGCTCCCAGAAAAATACCTGGCCAGATTCTCCGTCCCCAGCAAAGCACGGCGGCCACCATCAGACCGCTGGGGAGCCAGACAGGCGTGACATTGCCCGGTTCAATGCTGAAGACCTGCCCGACGCGGGCCGAGACGACATACACCAATGCGGTAAAAATACACAGACGCCAGGTCGGCTGGCCGATTCCTGGTGTGGGTGGAAAAAGCGGGGTGTCCAGCGTTTGAACATGGGTATTCATGAAGAAAGTCTAGCCCCTTTTGTACATTATTTCGCCTGCTTGACAACGGAGCGCAGAAGTATAGTATGAATCTATATTCACATTATAGAGAAGCCCATGTCGACCGCACAGCTCGCAGCCGATTACTTGAGCCCGAAAGAGATCCGATA
>JAUIAZ010000251.1 GCA_030427465.1 Gammaproteobacteria bacterium
TGGATTCACCGAAGAAACAGCGGCCCAGGGCGACGCCGTAGAGTCCGCCTACCAACTCTGCCCCCTCGTAGACTTCGATGGAGTGAGCCAGGCCGCTCTCATGCAGATGTTGATAAGCGGCCAGCATATCGGCGGTAATCCAGGTGCCTCTGTCCTCTCCACGGGGGGCGGCGCAGCCGGCCATGACCCCCTGGAAAGATTGGTCGAAGGCGAAGCGAAACGGTTTTCTGGACAGAAAACGGCGCATGCTGCGACTGATGTGTAGCTGGTCGAAATACAGCACGCAGCGGGGATCCGGGCTCCACCAGAGCAGGGGCTGACCCTCTTCGTACCAGGGGAAAATACCGTTCCGATAGGCTTCCTGCAGGCGTTCCGGATACAGGTCCCCCCCCGCGCAGAGAAGCCCGTTGGGCTCCTCCAGTGCGGTTTGTGGGTCCGGAAAAACCGGTTCCGGGGTCAGCCAGGGGAGATACAAGCCCAACTCTGTGCTCAGTTGTCCAGGAAGCGCTCCGCGTCCAGCGCGGCCATGCATCCGAAACCGGCGGAGGTGACAGCCTGTCGGTAAACGTGGTCAGCCACATCACCGGCGGCGAAGACGCCCGGGAGGGTGGTCTGGGTGGCATTCCCTTCAAGGCCTGACTGGATCTTGAGGTAGCCATCCTGCATGTCCAACTGACCGGCAAACAGCTCGGTGTTGGGTTTGTGACCGATGGCAATGAATACGCCGGCGGTATCCAGCGTCCGTTCCGAGTCATCCTCAGTACTTTTCAGGCGAACGCCGGTAACGCCGCTGTCATCGCCGAGTACTTCTTCCAGAGTATGATTCCAGAGGATCTTCACATTGCCGTTTTCGGCTTTCTCAAACAGTTTGTCCTGCAGAATTTTTTCGGCACGCAGTTTGTCGCGTCGGTGAATCAGGGTCACTTCGCTCGCGATATTGGACAGATACAACGCTTCTTCAACCGCCGTATTCCCACCGCCTACAACCACCACTTTCTGCTTGCGGTAAAAGAACCCGTCGCAGGTGGCACAGGCAGATACCCCTTTGCCCATGAACGCGGTTTCTGAATCCAGACCCAGATACTGGGCAGAGGCACCGGTGGCAATAATCAGGGCATCACAGGTGTACGTGCCGCTATCCCCCTTCAGAACGAAGGGGCGCGCCTGTAGTTCGGCGGTGTGAATGTGATCGAACACAATTTCGGTTTCAAACCGCTCGGCGTGCTTCTGCATGCGCTGCATGAGTTCCGGGCCCTGAACGCCGGCATCATCGCCAGGCCAGTTGTCGACATCAGTGGTGGTGGTCAGTTGTCCACCCATCTGGATACCGGTAATCAGTACCGGATTCAGGTTGGCCCGCGCTGCATAGACAGCGGCTGTGTAGCCTGCCGGGCCAGAGCCCAGGATGATCAGCTTGGCGTGTTTGGATTCGCTCATGGATAGTCCTAGTGTTGACGATTTTCTTCAGTTGAGGAGTATATGGGGATTCAAAGCCCGAAACCCGATTGATTTTAACAATCGGCCTGATGGTTTTTGATAAAGCTGGGCTGACGCTTCAGAGGTCGTGAACCACCACATCTTGCAGCAGTTGTTCACTCAATGGGTGATGTTCGGCGTGACTGGAGCCGCCCAGCCGGTGTTCCGCCACGGCCGGCAAAACCGCTTTGACATCATCGGGCAGCGCATGGTCGCGGCCATGCAGCAGAGCCCAGCCTTTGGCGGCAGCAATCAGTGCCCGTCCTGCTCGCGGACTCAGACCGTCCCCATAATGTTTGTTGTTGCGGGTCGCAGCCAGCAAGCGCTGGATGTAGTCCACCAACACGTCGGACACGTGAATCTGGTCAACTGCATACTGAAGCGTGAACAGACGCTTTTCATCCAGTAGTACCGGAACCGCATCCAGCCGCTTCTTCTGATCATAGCCTTTGAGTATTTCCCGCTCTGCCTCGGGCGGAGGGTAGCCTAGGTGAACCCGCATGAAAAAGCGGTCCAGCTGACTTTCGGGCAAGGGAAAGGTGCCGGACTGGTCGGCCGGATTCTGTGTGGCAATCACAAAAAAAGGCTTGGGCAGCTGGTGAGTTGTTCCCTCCACACTGATCTGGCGTTCTTCCATCGCTTCAAGCAGGGCGCTCTGGGATTTCGGGCTGGCCCGGTTGATTTCATCAGCCAGCACCAGCTGAGCGAACAGCGGGCCAGCGTGGAATTCGAACTGACGCTTATCGGCATTGAAAATATTGACGCCGATGAGATCCCCTGGCAGCAGGTCGCTGGTGAACTGAATGCGGTTATAGCTCAGACCCATGGCCCGGGCGAGAGCATGCGCCAGTGTGGTTTTGCCCATACCCGGAAGATCTTCGATCAACAGGTGTCCGCGGCACAGCAGGGCGGTCAGGGCCAGGCGTATCTGGCGGTCCTTGCCAAGCAGGACGGAACCGATCGCATCAAGGCTTTGCTCAATAACCGGGTGCATCAGTCTATATACCTCCGTGTCAGGTCGGCGTAGGCATCCACGCGCCGGTCCCTGAGATACGGCCAGATGCGGCGAACAGACTCGCTGCGCTGAAAGTCGACAGTGGCTGACAGAACTTCGGTCTGACCGGCACTCGCACGCGCCAGAAATTCACCCTGTGGCCCGCAGATAAAGCTATTGCCCCAGAACTGAATGCCTTCGCTGGACCCAGAGGGGTCGCTCTCATGTCCGGTACGATTGGCCACGATGACGGGTAAACCGTTTGCCACCGCATGAGCACGCTGTATGGTGATCCAGGCATCCAGCTGGCGCGATTTTTCGGCGTCCTCATCTCTGGGATCCCAGCCAATGGCGGTGGGGTAGATCAGTACATCAGCGCCAGCCAGCGCCATCAGGCGGGCGGCTTCCGGATACCATTGGTCCCAGCAGACCAGAAGGCCCAGTCTGCCAACGGAGGTCTGGATGGGCTGGAAGCCCGAAGGCTGATCACCGCTGGGGCCATCTCCCGGTGTGAAATAGAACTTTTCATAAAAGCCCGGATCATCGGGAATATGCATCTTGCGGTACTTGCCCGCGATACTGCCATCGCAATCGAAAACCACCGCGGTGTTGTGATACAGGCCGGGTGCACGACGCTCGAACAGAGAGGTGACCAGCACAATACCGAGGTCTTTGGCCAGGGCGGCAAGACGTTCTGAAGAAGGCCCGGGAATCGGTTCGGCCAGATCAAAGACTTCGGTATCTTCGGTCTGACAGAAGTAATGGGTGCAGTGCAACTCCTGAAGTACGACCAGGCGCGCACCGTTGGCAGCCGCCGCCCGCACTTGCGTTTCCGAAATCTGAAGGCTCCGGGCTTTCTCGGCGCTGGCAGTCTGCTGTACCAGGGCAACCGGCAGGTGACGGGGTTTGGCTGGCATCAGGATGGCTCCTTGCTTACTCGGGTCAATCGGGGCATCGGGTTGCCAGACACGCAGGTGTCAGCCAAGGATACCGGCTGGCAACTGCATGGTGACGCAGTGCAGGCTGCCATGCTGACGAATCAGGCTACGACAATCAATGGCTTCAAGCGTTCTGTCGGGAAACAGTTCGGCCAGGATCCGCAGCGCCTTTTCATCCTCCGGGCAATCGTAGGTCGGCACCAGCACGGCGTCATTGATGATCAGGAAGTTGGCATAGGTTGCCGGTAGCCTTTCGCCCTCCGGACCAAACTGCGCTGTTGGCATGGGCAGAGCCACCAGCCGGTAAGCGCTGCCGTCGGCCTGAACCATGGCTTCCAGCTGGCCACGCATGGCGGCAAGAGATTCGTAGTGCTCGTCTTCCGGGTCTTCACAGGCCACGTAGCAGATTGTGGCTGGGTCACAGAAGCGCGCCAGGGTGTCAATGTGGCTGTCTGTGTCATCTCCGGCCAGGTAGCCGTGATCCAGCCACAGAACCCGCTCAGCACCAAAGGATTTGCGAAGCTGGCCTTCGACACTTTCGCGGGTAGAGCCGGCGTTGCGTGTTGGTGTCAGCAGGCAGGTGGATGTGGTCAGCAAGGTGCCGGCACCATCAGATTCGATACCGCCGCCTTCCAGAATGTAATCCACGTGCCGGATGGGCGCGCCATCGAAAGCATCCAGTTCATCCAGGGTTCGGGTGATGACATTGTCTTTCTCAAAATCAAACTTGCCGCCCCAGGCGTTGAACTTGAAATCGAGCAGAACGGCTTCCTCATTCTCCAGGATAGTCAGCGGGCCATGGTCACGGCACCAGCTGTCGTTTGAGGGGACGCAGAAAAGCCGCACATTTTCTGGCGGAATGTCATTGGCGGCCAGGCGGTTGGCAATCTGTTCCAGCTGCTCGAAAGACTGGCAGCTGATGATCAACTGCTGATATTGGCAAACGGCCAGAGCGATCTCGAAAAAGGTTTCTTCGACTTCTTCGAGATCTTCGGCCCAATCTGTCTGGGTATGCGGCCAGGTCAGCATGACCGCGCTCTGGGGTTCCCATTCGGCAGGGAGTCGGCGCTTAGGGGTTGCGCTGCAGCTCATCGGGGTTTGATCACCGTATGTATCACGTGGTTGTATTCGAAATAGACCGTGTACTGCGGGTAATCCCAGATGGTGATCGGTGGATCACCGACCGGTCCGCGCATCGCAATCGGGGAGCCGAAGCGGCTCTCGACGTTCTGCATGGACAGCCCTGTGCGGGGACGCTCCAAACCGTCAGCGGCAGCAGCCTGCCGACCGACACTGATCTTTTCGGCCTGCGTCGGCAAGCTGGCGCCCACCGACAGGGCCGCGATTATAGCGATGAGCAGACGGGTTGAGAAAGGTTTGTGCATGATTTTGTCCTGTTGCCGGTTTTATTTCAGTGTAGTGGGAATTCCGGCATTTTGTAGGCCGCATCTACCGGTTTTCACGCAGTTGCCATTGCTGGACACGCAGAATATGGCGGGACAGAAGATCCTGGTCCTCTGCGCTCATATCCTGAAATTCGAAGCGGGTCACAAAACCATCCAGTGCAGCATCACTGGTCAGCACCTTGGCGTTTGTGGAAAGTACCAGATAATCGGGCAACAGGATCAGCTGGATCCTGACGGCACTGTCAATAGGCCAGTCATCCGCTGTCCGGGCGGCCATGCCTCCCTGGCTCAGCGAAATCTGCTGGATATCCCGCTCATCCAGATGACAGTGCGTGACCAGGTTTGACTGGCTGAGCACGGCCAGCTTGCGGTTCAGTATCCGGACGGCCGGGGCCAACGGGGTCTCGCGATCATTGATGGATGCCATGATGCGGTGGAAGTCTTTGTCGAGACTGGCCAGCTCTGCCATCAGTTGGCGTGCCAGCGAGAAAGCTGGAATGGCTCGGCGGGTAGCATCCAGCGGTTGTGCTTCCGGGCCCTGTTCGTCCAG
>JAUIAZ010000012.1 GCA_030427465.1 Gammaproteobacteria bacterium
CGGGCGTCACACCCGATGGCGCATCTTTCTGTAAGAACCGGGTAAGTAAGAGGTAATCAGAGAACCGCCGCAAATACACGTCGAAGTCTGGCAGGGAAAGCCCAATTTGTGCGGACATGGCTTCGGTGTTTCCAATATCGAACTGTTCACTGGATATGAAACTCAGGGGTTCGCTGGGCAGAGGCAGAAAACGCTCGAAGCCAAGATTCGCGACGGTTTTCAGCAGTCCGATGGGCACACGCCTCTTTACCACCGGCACCTGAAAATGTCTGGACAGCCTCGCCAGCAGGCTCGCCAGATCCGGCGTCCGCTTATCGATCAAGGTGTACTGCTCGTTTTGACTCTCAACCTGCCCGATGATTCGCGCGGTAAATTTCGCCACGAAATCCACAGGTATCACCGGCAACCAGTCTTTGCGGTTACCGGGTATCGCGGGTAGCTTTCCTTTGTAAAGCGCGTGAATCATGGCCACGATGCTATCGTACTGGCTGATTTCACCCGTCACGCTATGCCCGATCACGACTCCCGGATTGATAACGGTATAGGGGATGGATGCCGCCTGCAGTTGGCGCAACAGCTGAAAGTGGGATTCATACTTGGAGGCCTCATAACTACCCAGCTTTCTGTATAGAGACAACCAGTGTTTCTCTGACACGTTTTCCGCCTGGTCCAAGCCCAACTCTGTTAGACGTCGGGGGTTGGCAATCATGAATCCGGACATCTGCACAAAACGCTCAAAGTGTGCAGACTGCTCAGCCAGTCGGGCAAGGAACCGGATTGGCCGGACATTGATTTCCCTGGCGGTCGCAAGGTCCAGATTCCACTGCATGGCTGCGCCCAGGTGAAAGATATGGCGAAGGTTTCGCATCCGCCCGAGATCCCGTTGAGAAAGCCCCAGGTTTTTCTGAGACAGGTCGCCCTGAATGGCGAGCAATCGACCTGCCTCACCTCCCCGCTCTTTTAACCAGTTCCGAAGTTGGGGAAGCTGTCTATTCGGATTTCGCATCAAGGCGGTCACAGTATGGCCACCGGCAATCAGTTCCAACACAAGCCACCTGCCGATAAAGCCAGTAGCGCCGGTTACCAGAGTCGTGGTTTTATCCATATTTTTTCCCTCACTTATTAGACCGGTCTATATATTTTATACTTAAATATTTACTGAGCTTCTGTCAGCAAAACCGACAGATGGGCAGCACAGATGTCCAGTGGTTCCGTTGATCTGTTGGCTTTTGACAGCACGAGCGCCCCCTCTATCAGCATCAGCACGATGCCAGCCTGTCTGGCCCCGGATTCACCAAGCCCCCGTTCGAGTATTGAAGTCCAGTTCTTGTATATATCGGCACAGACTTTCTGAATCCGACTGATTTCTCCTGAGGCTTCCAGGGCCACCGTGGCTACGGGACACCCCTTGCGGAACTCAGTCGCAACCAATTCCTGCTTCAGATAGGCGATACAATGGTTTATTGCTTGCCGAGGATCAGGGCTCTGGTCAAATACCTGTGTCAGCAATTGCGACATCTGGTTTCCCGACGCTTGCAAAGCCGCCTCAATGATTTCTTCTTTGCCTTCCGGAAAGTGGAAATAGAGTGAGCCTTTTGGCGTACCGGAGTTCTTGATGATCTGGTTGAGGCCGGTTGCGTTGAAACCCTGACGGTGGATCAGGTCAGCAGCGGCGGCAATGATCCGTTGTTTCGTGGCCTCGCCTTTTGCCATGCCATTGGTGTTCATCTGCTTTTCATCAACCCTGGACAGTAATCGGACGCTATCGGATAGATATTATATAGACCGGTCTATTTTATCAAGCACCGGATACATGGCAATCTCGAATCAAGGGCTAAAAATCAGCCTGAAGCAGCTCCCTGGGTGGCAGTGCTCCAACCCGACCCGGATTGACATTGCTTTAGCCAGCTCTGCGACAAGCGCCAGCCCGATCCCCGTTCCCTGGGTGGTACGGGTGAGTTCATCTTCGCCACGGTAGAAGGGTTCAAAGATATGCCGGGCTTTTGCCGGTTCTATCCCCGGCCCGAAATCCCGGACAGAAAGAACGGGTTGTTGTTTCAGGAGTTCCAACGATATTCGCACCTGATCTGCACCCAGCGGAGCTGAGAACTTGATGGCGTTTTCTGTCAGGTTCAGAAGTATCTGCTGCAAAGCATCCGCATCGATTGCCACGGCAAAGAACCCGGATTCTGAAGCGTCGGGCTTTTGGATCCTCCAGTCGATACGGAATTCGTGGGCTTTTGCCAAGGCATCCAGAGTCGGCCTCAGTCGCTCCAGAAACTGATAGATGGAAACACGCTGGATATCCAGAGTCTCCTTCTGCTGCCGCGTTCGGGCCAGAAGAAGCACCTGATTGATCAGCCGGGAGAGGCGCTCGGATTCACGCAAAATCACCTCGGCATAAGGTCCGGTTTTCTCGGCGGGTGTCCAACCCTGATGCAACATCTCCGCGTGCATGCGAATAGCCGTCAGGGGTGTTTTAAGCTCATGACTCACAGCCGCCACGAAGTTCTGCTGCCGATGCATCAGATCCATCTGCCGACGCGCCGTGCGGTCGATCATCCAGAAACCAGCCAGGATAATAAGCAGCAGCAACGAAAAGGCCGTTAACACCACAAATCGACCGGTTCCGCCAGGTCTTTTATCAACCGTCAAAATCACCTGCAAGGATTGCCAGGGCTGGGGCAGCCGCTGCTCAAGGACAAGTATGCTGGTGTCCCGGTTCACACCGCGCAAGGCCTCTGGTGTTTCCCGCAGATCCCGGGCACGCGCCTGAGAGGCTCGTCGATAGCTGGCCAGCCCGCTGTCCGTATCAGGCTTATGATAAGAAGCCAGAACCCGGTCTTCCCAGGCTATCAGCAGACGGCCGGGGAAACCACTTCCGGCCTCCGCCCAGGGGCCGGCCAGCCACTCGTCAGTAAAGGCTTCTGCATCCAGTAGCAAGCCCTGAACATGGCCATCATCATAGAGCCGGTATAGCAACAGATAGGTCTCTCCCATCAAGACCAGTTGCAGTGGGGGGCTACTCGAAGTGAAGAGATCTTTGGTGAACGGGGATCCACTGTCCTCTGAAAAGCCCTGCGCCTCCATCAGGGGCGCTTGCAGCGGAGCTGGCCCGGCCACCCGCTCTTCTTCCTGGAATGTATCCGCCTGGGCGGCATCGGTCTTGCGGTACTGTCTGCGATCCAGGGGCAAGACATCCAACGGCACCTCGGGTACAGACAACTTGCTGCTGCGCGCGGGAAGCTGCACCTGCTTCTCTTGCCTGTCCACAAGTGAGGCTTCTGCCTCGGCAACAGCTCCGGCTTCCGGCTCTGTTGAGGGGGTAGCGAAAGCCTCTCTAAGGCGTGTGATCCATGCCATCCGCGCAGAGCGTTCCTGTATGGACAGCCCCGCGTTGTCTTCCTCCTCGCAAGGCAATATGGGACTACACAAGCGCCCTTCGCCATCCAGTTCGAAATAGCCGATCAGCCCCGGTATGTCCAGAGAGTCTGGCAATACGGCCAGGGGACCGGTCTGCCCCTGCCGGGGGACAAGCGGGTCTGACCAGTACTGCCAGTGGGAGCGTGGGCGGCGCGATTCCCTTTTTGCCAGTTCCTCCAGGCGGGCTTCCATCTGCCGGGTCAGCAACTTAGCCTGTTGCTGCAACTGGTAAAAGGCTTCCCATTCAATTTGTTGCAGGGAGTAATGACTGAGCCAGGCCGCGGGCAACAGGATAGAAAGGCCCAGAAACAAGAGTCCCAGCCGGATTCGTCCTGCCTTCACTGGGAAAGACACTCCAGAAGACGATAACCACCGCCGCGCACAGTAACCAGATACCGTGGCTGCTTCGGGTCAGCCTCAAGCTTGCGCCGCAGTTTCGCCACATGAATATCAACCGTCCGCGTCTCCAGCCCTTCGGTGTTGGCATAGCCCCACACATTCTGCAGCAACTCATCACGCGCTACAGCACGGCTTGAATGGGCTGCCAGATACAGGAGAGTATCCAGTTCGCGTCGGGTGAGGGCCACAAGCTCAGTATTCACTTCTGCCGTCAGTGTTCCGGCGTCAACGCGGATTTCGGTGCCGATCGACAGCTTTTGGGCTGCATTGCCGGGTGGCTGAGAACGCCGCAGTACGGCCTGTACCCGAAGCACCAACTCGGTCACTGAAAAAGGCTTGGTGACGTAATCGTCTGCGCCGAGCCGTAAGCCCTGAATGATGTCCTCATCAGTGCCTCGTGCTGTCAGCATAATGATGGGAAGCCCCGGATCCTGCGCCCGCAGGCGTTCACAGACTTCAAAACCACTGAGTCCTGGCAACATGAGATCCAGTAACACCAGGTCGGGTTTGCCTGTGCGCGCAGACTGCAGCCCTGAGGGTCCGTCAAGCGCTGTGCTAACCTCAAATCCATGATACAGAAACACATCCACCAATCCTTCACGGATCGCGGATTCGTCTTCAACAATGAGCAGTCGCGGCTTATTCATTCGTGTAAGCCTAGCACGGGCTGCCCCTTTCCCTGTGTAAACATACGGTAAATTCTCAGCAGCCGAATTTACCCGATATGGCCTGTGGCGTGTCACCACCTCTCAATAAACTGGCTCTGTAACAAGCACTGAGACTAACCCGACACACGAACAGGAGTCGCCATGACAATCCTCACCCGCTTGACCCGGTTACTTCGGGCCGACAGCCATCAATTGCTGGACAAAATGGAAGCACCGGATGTGCTTCTGAAACAGAGCCTTCGGGAAATGCAGACGCATTGTGACCAGACCCGACAACAACTCGACAAACTCGAACGTCAGATATGCCATCTGAATCATCAGCAGCAGGATCAACAGAAAACAATTGAAGAGCAACAAATGCATATCAATACAGCGGTTGCCGCAGACAAGCCGGAACTGGCCCGCCCCTTGCTGCGCCGCCAGCTTGAGCAAAAGCGTTGGGTTGACCGGCTGGGCTACAGGCGGCACCAGCTGGAACAGGACAGCGCCCGAATCAAAGAAACACTGGAAGAGCAAAACCGGCGCTATGAAAGCATCCGGCACCAAGCAGATATGCTCGATACACGGGCTTCCGTAGAGAGTCCGCCTGGACACCCTGTTCACCCTGGCATTACGGATGCAGAGGTAGAAGCTGCGCTCATCCAGGCCTTCAAGCAAAGGAGATCCCACTCATGAGACTGTTCAGAACCCTTCTCGCCACCGCCACGCTCACCTTTCTGGCCCTGCTCTGGAGCAACGCTTTCTGGCTCTCGATAAGCTTTGGCGCTCTGTTCGGCCTGTGGATGCTGGTCAGGCCCATCCATGCAGACCCCGCCACTGAAGCGCAAAGCGCCAACCCTTTTGACGCCGCCGAGAGACGCGCTCAACGGGCACTCAGACAACTGAATGACTATCACACGAGATAAAAAACAGGCTCCAGAACTGACAGGAGAAAGCCATGAAGAATAGACTCAGAAAATCGCTATTGCTGCTTAGTAGCCTGCTTACACTCAGCGCCGGTTTGCTGGTCGTTGCCTGGCCACTCTGGCCCGCGCTGGCCACCACAGAACTCAGACCGGCGCTTCCTGTGTCAGGCGGCCCTGCCTTGCCGATTCAACCAGGACCAGAGAAGCCACAGGTCGAAGTTGTCTTTGTACTCGACAGTACCTCATCCATGAGTGGATTGATTGATGCCGCCAAACAGAACATCTGGTCGATTGCCACGACCCTGGCATCCGCGCAACCGGAGCCGGAGTTTCGACTCGGACTGGTGACTTTCCGGGACAAAGGCGACCGCTACATCACCCGGGTCAAGGATCTGACCCAGGATATCGACCAACTGTACCTGAGTCTCATGGAAACGCGTGCGGAAGGCGGAGGTGACATGCCAGAGCATGTCAACCAGGCACTTTATGATGCAGTTCATAACGTGTCCTGGAGCCAGAATCCGGAGGCTTACCAGGTGATTTTTCTGGTCGGTGACGCCCCAGCTCACATGGACTATGACGATGACGTCCCGTTTACGGAAACCCTCAAAGTGGCACAGTCCAAAGGGATTGTAGTGAACGCCATTCAGGCGGGGCAGCAGAGCGTAACGCGTGAGCAGTTTCAGCAAATTGCAGCTCTCAGTCAGGGAGAGTTCTTTCAGGTCAGTCAATCCGGTGACAGCGTGGCCATTCATACCCCCTACGATACCTCGATCGCAGAGCTGTCAGCGCAACTGGACCAGGCACGTCTTTACTATGGTGATGCCGAAAAAAAGGCGCGACAGAAGGAAAAGATCGCCGCTTCGGATAAGCTGTCAGAAGAGGCCAGTGTGGTCGCCAGGGTTCGCCGGGCGCTTTACAACGCCACGACGGCCGGAGGCAGCAACTATGCCAATGAGCAGGAACTGCTGGAAGACCTTGAGCGTGGCAAAGTTGCACTGGCCGATGTGCCGGAAGCCGAGCTGCCTGAGCCCTTTCAGGCCCTCTCTCCGGCCCAGCGGGCAGATAAAGTCGCTGAGCTCAGCGCCAAGCGACAGTCACTCAAGGCCGAACTTGAATCTCTCTCCCGGCAACGTTCCGATTTCATACGCGAACAACTGGAAGACGCCAGTGCCGACCTGTCACTCGAAGCCAAGATTTTTGCTGCGCTGAAATCCCAGTCCGGCGAGAAAGGTCTGCACCTGGACACGCTGGTGTACTAGGTTCAGTCAGCGAGCCACTGATACATCACCAGGGCATCGACAAGCCCTCTGGTTGGGTGCTGAAAAGCCCTGGGCAGCCGCCCAACCACCTCGAACCCCAGCTTCTGCCAGAGACTGACAGCAACTTGATTCGTGGATACCACGAAGTTGAACTGCATTGCCTTGTATCCCAGTTCGACTGCTTTCAATTTCGAGTGCTCGCACAAAGCCCTGGCAAGCCCGCGTCCTCTGGCGCGGGACGAAACCATGTAGCCGCAGTTACTGACGTGGCACCCGGGGCCTGGCTGGTTGGTTTTCAGATAAAAGGTGCCGAGCAGTTCTCCGTTCTCTTCAAACACAAAGGTCTTCAAAGGCAGTTGCATCCAGAGACGCTCACCCTCGTCTTTGGTCGTTTCCCGCTCGTAAGCATAGGTCTCACCGGCCCGGACCACTTCCTGGAAAATCGGCCAGATTCTGTCCCAGTCTGAGGGTGTGGCTTCTCTGATTGTCATGTCGGAGTGTGACCTCGGTTGTTGTCGGTGAGTTGGATTTTTTGCCCCTGAAAGCCTTCGAAGAGCGCCACATGTGCGCGCTTTGAAAAAGTGTCTGTGCGTTCCTCATATTGCCTGATCCAATCGATGAGCATGTCCAAATTAGCGTCCTGCTGTTCCTTGGACGGATATTTATGCGGTTCCCAGGGTCGCTTTCTGGCATTGGCGACACAGGCTTCCACCGGCAGATTCAGGAAAATGATTTTGTTTGCATGCGGCAACACCTGCTCCAGAAGATCCGCATAGCAACCCTCAATAACCCAGCGTTCATTCTGCTGCATAAAGGCCCGGATCTCCTGCCAGGATAGCGCCAGGGGCTTTCGGGTCGGAGGAGGCTCCGCCTGCCAGGCAACCGAGTCCAGATCAAAGTGCACCAGCCCGGCTCTGACAGAGTACTCCCGGGCCAGGGTCGACTTACCTGAACCGGAGTTTCCAAATATGACCAGCTTATCCAAACCAGAGCTCCTGCGTTTAAGGAATGGTCCCGATTATGCGCTCCATCTCACGCACGACACCAGCCCCTTTTTCAGCATCCCGCGCCTCAGCACAAAGCGCCTATACTGAATCAGTAGTAGTTAACCAGCCGCAAGGAACGCCAATGTTTTCAGTGCCATTCAGCCGGACAGGCCGGGGTTGGCATCCGCTCGTCAAACCCAGCTACCTGCTGCGGGTAATTGCGTGCCTGGTCTTACTGGTTTTTCATATCGTGCTCAGAGGCGAGGCTTTGCTGAGCCCCGCCACGATCTGGCTCCCTATCACGGGCATCCTGTGGCCACACCTGGCCCTGTATCTGTCAGCCAAATCGGCGGATGGCAAAGCCCAGGAGTGCTGCAATATGCATGTGGACTGTGCACTGGTTGCCCTCACCTGCATCACCACCCCCAACCTGTTTTACTGGTCCGCCACTTTCTCCATCCTGGTTCTGGCCAACTCCCTGTACGTGGGGTCTTATCCGCTGCTGTTGAAGAACACCCTGATCTTTGTGGCTACCGTAGCAGCCGGTCGCAGCCTCTCCGGTCAGGTAGAACCCTTGAACCTGAGTGCACCGGCCGGGGCCGTTCTGACGGCTTTCCTGTGCTTCTACATGGGCTTCCTTTCCCGGATGAGCTACAAGATGGCTCATCAACTCATTCATTTGAATAAACGCGTGCATGCCCTGTCCATCACCGATCGCCTGACCGGCTGCTTCAACCGCCTGTACCTGGAAGAAAAGCTGCCCACAGAACTGCGTCGCAGCCAGCGCATCGGCTACTCCCTGGCAGCAATTTTTGCCGACATTGATCACTTCAAGCAGATTAATGACCGCTACGGGCACGCAGGGGGTGATGCAGTTCTGAGACAATTCATTGCACGGGTTGAGGACACGATCCGCACCGGTGTTGACTGGGTCGCCCGTTATGGTGGGGAGGAGTTCGTTATCGTGTTACCAAACACCAGCCCGGAGCAGGCTCTGGTGGTGGCCGAAAGAATCCGGCTCAAGATTGCGGATACGCCTTTCCTCTGGGAAGACCAGCCAATTGAGGTGACCTGCAGCTTCGGCGTTGCGGCCACCGGCAACCGCCCACCCCCTCAGAGAGAAGAGTCTACCCATCAGGATCTGCTGGCAGCCGCCGACGCCAGCGCCTATGAGGCCAAGCGTATGGGACGAAACCGCTGTGTGCTGGGTTCACGCTAGAACAGACCCATGTTTGCCCTGGGTACCTTTCCCTCAGGTTTCACCGGCATAGGAAGCCAGCAACGCACGAATCCAGCCATCGGCCTGCATCTGCGACAAGGCCTGATTGAGTTTTTGAAGGACTTCCAGGGCGGGGGCATTGCTCAGATTGGCCGGTACGCCAATATGATTCTCATCATAGGCAATAGCCTTTTCAGCCACGACAAAAAGATTCGGGTCGAGCCCCGCTTCCAGCGCATTAAACCGGACCAGATAACGGTCTCCGGGAAATATCCCGGCATCAATTCGTCCCAGATGTACCAGGCCCAGTCGCTGTTGATGGCCGTCATCCTCAAACAGCGACAAGCTGTCACGATTACTCGCAAAATCACCGGCATAATCACTGCCCCGGGCGATGCCGATCCGGTAATCGGCAAGATCTTCATACTCATTGAATTGAACAGGAGCCTTCGCCGGATAGACGAGAACCACACGGTCGGTGAACATCGGTTCAGAAAACAGAAAGTCGAGTTCCCGCTCCGGCGTGCGGGAAAAGGCCGTGATGATACCCTTTCCCTGCTGTGCTTCCTGTAACGCCCGTTTCCAGGGATAGGCCACCGGGCGCGGCCGGTAGCCTGCCCGCCGCGCAGCTTCCATCGCAATTTCCATGGCATAACCGGTTACGCGACCATCCCCGGCCCGAAAATGCTTGGGTGCGCCGTTCTCTTTGCCGAAAATTTGCAGCACCTCTCCTTCTGCCTGCACAAACGTGTGGATTGCGCACATAAGCAAACAGAGCACTGCCACTTTCATTTCACAACTCCGGGCCAGCCTCATTCACACTGATTTCTTTTTCAGCATGGACTGCACAATCGCCTGCAGTTGCTCAAAGGCTTTGGCATCCCTGGTTAGCACCTGATCGATACCGAGCGGCACCGGGCTGTTATCCGGGCTGGATGCCAGGGCTATTACCAGCGGTTTCTGATGGCCTCCTGATTGGGTGCTGATGGCTCCAGCCAAGGCATTGGCATTCAAAGAAGGTAGCCGCATCCCGGTAATCACAAGATCGAACTGCCGGTTCAGGGCCAGACCCAGCGCCAGATAACCATCTTCGCAAAGCGTGATGTCGACCGGTAAATTGCTTAATGATCTCACGCAGATCTGACGTAGCGTTTCAGACGGTTCCACTATCAACGCTACCACACGCTTCTGGTTCCGCACCCGATCAAATTCCGCCAGCTGACTCTCGATCTCGGTAAATATCCGGTCGCCTTCACGGATCTTGTTGTACGCCAGATGCAACCAGTCCAGATGCCGGTATAGCGTTTCCACGGTTTCATTAACGGGCCCTGTATCTGAAACCTCTTTAAAGGCGTTCAACGCATTTTCCATGTGATGGCAGATGCGTGTCATGATCATCGCATTGTAAGTGCCCGCAGCCCCCTTCAGGCTGTGGACACTACGGTACAGTTCAAAGAAAAGATCTTCCTGACGTGGATCTTCAGACAATTTATGTATGCAGTTTTCAAGGTGCTGCAGTCGGTCTGGCAATTCATCAAAAAATTGGCGTGTCAGCTGTTCAACCAGGGCTTCTATCTGCGCAGCGGCCTGTGTATTGGTCATTTCTGTTCCCGGATCCGACCGGTCGGACTGATTGATTCAGCCCTGAGTATAGTGTTGCCCAGGCGGATTCGCCCACTTGCGCGAGCTTGCTCGAGATGCCTTGACTGATTTTTCCGACCAAAGTAGACGGAAGCATCTACACTGATAGCGGGTTATTGAACATTGGCCAGAGCCGGCATGCCACTGAAAGGTTTCGAAAAAAAGCGCGTTCTTATTGTAGACCAGCTGGATAACTACAGTTTTGCGATCAAGAAAATGCTGCTGGATATGGGGCTGAAGAAAGTCAGCACAGCCAACTCTGCGCAAGCCGTACTCAGCGGCCTTCAGGACATCCATTACGATGTCATTTTGTGCAATTACGATCTCGGTGATGGTCAGAAAAACGGGCAGGAACTACTCGAAGAACTGCGTGAGCGAAAACTGCTGAGATTTTCCGCTCTGTTCTTCATCCTGACCGCAGAAGTGTCTCGCGACAAGGTGCTCGGTACCATAGAGAACGAACCGGACGGCTACCTGCTCAAACCGATCACCCCCAAAGAGCTTGAAAAACGTCTTGCCGCCGCTCTGACCCAGAAACAGGCCTTGAGCGCCATTAACCAGGCGATGGACGAAGGCAATTTCGCCGAAGCCATAGCGCTCGCTCACGATCGCCTGCCGGAGGAAAAACGCTATCGCCTGGCCCTCCAGAAAATCCGCGCCTGGCTGTTTACACGCAGCGGTCAATGGGAAGAGGCCCGCAAAGTCTTTGAAGACGTGCGCGACCGTAAAGGCGCACTGTGGGCGAAGCTGGGGCTGGCGCAGCTGTATGTCAGTGAAGGCGAATACGATGCGGCCATTGAGCAGCTCGATCACATTCTGGCGGAGGACCGACACTGCGTTGAAGCTTACGATGAACTGGCGCGTATCTGTACTTTGAAGCAAAATTATCAGGAAGCCCGCGAGATTCTGGAGCGCGCCACTTCTCAGTCTCCCAACAATCTGCTCCGGCAAAAGGCCCTGGCTGAAGCCCGGGCAAATGATGGTGATCCAGAAGCCGCTCTGGAAGCCCACCGAAAAGTCATCAAACTGAGCCCGCAATCCATCTACGCCCGACCGGAAGATTACTTTGGTTTCGCCACTGCTTTGGGCGGCAGCGACGGCCGAACCAATGGCAAACTCGGTAAAGAAGCCATTGATGTGTTGCACCGTTCACGCAAAAGGTTTGCGGATCGCGAGCAGATTGACCTGCAGGTCAGTCTGATGGAAGCGCAGATACAGCAGAAAATGGGGAATGATAAGGTTGCCGCCAATCTCTTCGATGAAGTGAGTAACAAGATTCAGCTTCGCCAGGAGAGCCTGACTGAGGATAGCGCAGTGATCGCCGCGCAGACCCTGTCTGCTCTGGGAAGGGAGGAGGAAGTTGAAAGTTTTCTGCAGCAAAGTGCCGACAATGCAGCCGCAGAGAAGCGTCCTGTCGGCCGCATTTACGACTATCTGAATAACCGGACACCGACATCCGAGCGCCAGAAGGTCACCGAGTTAAACCGCGAGGGAATCCGGTTGTACGGCGAAGGCAACCTGGATGCGGCTATACAGGCCATGAGCGATGCCATTCCCCTGATGCCCTTCCATGTTTCCCTGAATCTCAACCTGCTTCAGGTGCTCTTGCAGAAAGGTCGCCAGAGCGGTGACGCAGCGGATCTGCTGAAACACGCCGCAGCCTGCTTGCAGCGCGTCAGGCACCTGCCCGAATCGCACCGGGAATACCGGCGCTATGAATACCTTCGCAAGCAGATGGAAAAACAAAATCCTTCCTGATAGAGCTCAGGTGTCCTCCAGAGGGCACCTGAAGGGGCAGCTGAGAGTGACCGCTTCAGGATCTTATTTCGCTACCCATGCCTTTATCTGATGGGCAACCTCGGGCGCATGCAGCAACCCGAGGTGACCGACTCCTTTCAGCAGCACCTGATCCTTTTCCTTGAAGTCGAGACGACGGTCCGGGTCGCGGTGCTTACCCAGTGCGCTATAGACAGGGACCAGACCATCACCAAGGGGGTGCCGGGACCAGTGTGTATCAGACTCAGCCAGGCAGCCGGCGATGGCGAAACAGTGCACCCCTTCGGGCAGGGGCAGTACGGAGGGTTTAGTGTCTGACTTGGGGTCGGGAGAACAAATCACTGCACCGTGACGCAGATCGGTAATGCCGTTACTGCGCAGGTCACCCAGCCGTGCGTAAGGTGCCGTGTGACTGATACTGCGAAGCAGTTGCTGGAACTGATGCCCGCCTCGCTCAAGCGGTGCCCCCTGATGAGGCGTTCCCACGGTCACAAGATGCTTCAGCCCGGTAAGCCAGGAGTGGCCACTCAGGCGTGCGCTTTCGCAGGCACTGCGGGAAACCAGCCCGCCCATGCTATACCCCACCAGTGTCAGTTCCCCTTTGAAATCGCCCCCGCCCGGACAAAGCGTGCGCTGCAGCAAACCGGAAAGTTTCTCTCCGTTACCGACCACTGACAGCCCGGTGTTGTAGTCCAGCAGAAAAACCTCGTAACCCAGCGCTTCCCCCAGGTAGTGACCCAGCCCTTGGTAGTCCGGGTATTTTTCCTTCAGGTTTTCAGGTACCTGCCACTGATGCGCCCCCATACACAATCCGTGTACCAGTACAGCAACCTTGCGTTGGGGTGAGCCCCACAATCGGACGGCCTTACGCGGCCCGGCAGTATTTTTGACGAGTGGCTTCAGCGACATGGGAATCGTCAGCGGATTGCCCGAGGCAGCCAGTGAATCTCCCATCACGCCATTAAGGATGGCTCTCACCGTCAGAAAGTTGGGGTCATCCACGGCTGCTCCCAGACTGCTCCCGGCGACCCAGGGTTCCAGTGCGCCCAGTCCTGAATCCAGGCCCAGACCTACACCCCGGGTGATCCCGTCGATGCTGCGATAGACAAGACCGGTTATCCCGCGGGTACGCTTTTCGGGATCATCCTGAGCCAACCCCATAGTCCGCAGAACTTGCCAGTGAGCCTGTTCCGTCAACCGGGTGACTTCACGGGTCCCCTCCACGGCCAGGCGAGCAGCGCCCCTGAGGCTCTGCCAGCGATTGGGTGCCTCTGATTCATAAACGGTAACGGGGTTCCTTTCCATGGGGTTGTGCCTCTCTGGCTCACTGTGACTAAAATCCAGTCAATTTTAGCACACATGTATAGCAACATTCTGCAAGGAAATTGCCAGGCTTGACGCTAGCCCAGGAAATAAAGCGCTGCCCAGGACAGCAGCACCACCAGAGCACACAGCGCCCCGACCGTAATCCGGTGTTTTTCAAACAGGGACAATGCCTCATCGCCAAAGGCCCTGACCAGCCAGGCCAGTGCAAAGTATCGCAGACCACGTGACAGACCAGTTGCCAACAGGTAGAGCATCAGAGAAAAACCCGTTACACCTGCAGCCAGCATCGCGATCTGGAAGGGCACCGGCGTGACCCCGACCGACAAAACAAACCAGAAACCATTCCGGTTCAGGCTGTCTCTGGCCTGGTCAAACTGCTCCCGGCTTCCGACCCAATCCAGCAGAGACGTGCCAAACCATTCAAACAGAAAGAAGCCGACGGCGTATCCGGCCAGCGCTCCCAGCAGACACCCCACCCAGGCAGCAGCGGCCATCCGGTAGGCTTTGGGCTGTCTGGCCTGCATGGCAGGAAGGAGCAATGCCTCCAGTGGTACCGGCAAAACGGTTGATTCGAGAAAAGATACCAGGGCAATACCCCAATAGAAGTGGCGTGACTCAATCAGGCGCCGGGCCCGCTCTTTCAGTCTCATGTCATTCTCATGGTTGCGCCTTGGCTTCAGGGCAGTGACAGCTCAGTTCCGGTGGATAGAAGAAAGGCTCACTCCCTGTCAGCAATGACCAACGCATCACGGTACGCGCGAAATCCAGCCCCTCGCCACAGATACCGCCACTGGAGTAGGCCCCCGCATAGATAAGACGCCCCTCTTCATTCCAGATCGCCAGCGATGGGTTCAGTCTGATTCCCAGACCCGGGGTGTCAGGGTTCAGGTGCACTTGCCTTGCATCACCAAACACATGATCTGCCTGCAAATCCTGTAAATGATTGCGGGCATCGACAGAGCAATGACAGTCTTCGCTGATAAAGTGCATGACCAGCATCCCTTCGACCACTCCGTGTTTTTCGATATGATTTTGGCGCAACTTACCGAGGGGCACAGCCCATTCCTGGGGAATGACGCCGCTTTCCTGATTGTCATCCGGAGGTACAAACCAGAGCAGGCCAAGAATCAGGGCCCCCAGAATCAAAGCCATTGCCAGCCCGGCGATCGTAAGCCGGGTCAGGCGCGACGGCTTACCGTAACTTTCTTTACCCTCTGACATACGACTGAAATCACTTTTCTTTTGCACTCAAACCGGCGGGCAACCGTATCAAAGAGTGGCATGCAAGTCGACTGGAGAACACCATGGAACAACAGATTGACACCCGGGTGCTGCTGGAAGCAGCGCAGGTCATCCGGGAAAACGGGAAAAGAAAGGAAGATGAGTCTTATGTTTATCATCAGATTCGTCTGGTCAGCAGCCATGACGGGTACACGATCAGCCTGAGCGACAGCAAGGTCAGTATCACTGTGCTATTCCACAACCGGCTGCAGATCGACTATCAGAAGATGGCCGATCTGGAAGATTTCTATCACCGCGTCAAGCGCGTGGGTGATAACCGCTATGCCGCTTCATGAGTCAGCTGATTCGCCTGTAGCGCCAGTTCGCGAGCCAGTCCTGCCGGCAGGACCAGAGCTTTCTCAAGCCTGGCGAGGAAATCCTGTTCCGCGGGCTGATTCATATCAATGGCAAAACACGCTGCCAAGTAGACTTCACTCTTCTGCTCAAGGCTCCGTGTTTCCCTGGCCAGTTCACCTTCATCGGCAGGGTCACGCATAAGATCAAGCACCAGACCTTTGGCTTGTTGATCCAGCTCCATATTATCCAGTGCCTGGAAAATTTTCTCTTGCTCCTGCGCGTCAATATGTCCGTCGGCGTGAGCCGCAGCGATCATTGCCTTAATCAGAGTCAGCTGGAATCCAGCATCCCGTGCAACGGTTCCCTCAAAACTCTGTCTGGTAGCCGGTAGCGTCGCAATGGCTTTATCAACCGGCTGCCGCCCCGTCTGTAACGCTCCTCCTTGCTGCCTCCAGTTCTGAAACGCATTGAAGGCCAGGCCTCCCAGCAGAGCAGCTCCCCCAACCGTGGCCGCCTTCCCTGCGAATTTCCGGGCTTTTTTGTTGCCCACCAAAAGAGCCGCGATACCACCTGCTGTGGCACCTCCGACCAGGCCACCTGGCTGAGCCGCCCCCAGAAACTGATTCAAAAGATTTTGTAGGTTCATCACATTCTCCTGAAAGTAAATCGTAGTCAGCCGGCTTCGGAAACAGCCGCCTTTTCAACAAAAACGGTCCGCGAGCTGCCTTTCCTCGTGCGATGACGTAAACGCCCGAAGCGGCGGGACAGTATCCGACTGAGCCTTGCCGCCGCCCCATCAACAGCAGCCGGCCATTTTTCCTGAGTTTCTTCCACAATAATTTCCGGTTGCCCGTCCACCCGGACAAGAATCTGACATTGCTGATCCACTCCCCCCTTGGGACCATTGATGTCTCGCAGGGTCAGAAATATCCGACGGATTTGGCTCATCCGGCCGCCGAGGGCAAAACCCAGCCGACGCTGTGCATAAACAGACAGGTTATCTGTCAGTGAGGATTGTGAGGATCTGACTTCTATTTGCATTTCATCTCCTGCTCTCAGGCAAACCGCTTTTGGAAATCCCATACTACCCGCCAGCGAAATTTAGTTATAATCGAATTATCTACTTCTTTAATCAGTTTTATTCGAAGCTTTTGAGATGATAAATTTCAAGCATCTGCATTATTTCTGGGTAAGTGCCAGACAAGGCGGCATTGCCCGTGCCAGTGAAGTCCTGCACATCACACCACAGACCATCAGCAGCCAGATCAGCCTTCTGGAGGAAAATCTGGGCAAACCCCTGTTTCAGAAAGCCGGCAGAAACCTGAAACTGACCGACACCGGGAGAATGGCCCTGAAATATGCCGATGAAATATTTGCTCTGGGAGATGAGCTGGAAACGAGTATTCGGAATACGCCTCAGAGTCTTGCTCCTCTGTTCAGAATAGGAATATCTGATGCCGTTCCGAAAAGCATCGCCTACCGGCTGCTGGAACCTGCCATGTCCATCGACACACCTGTACGGTTTCAGTGCCGTGAAAACAGCCTGGAAAGCCTACTGGGGGAACTTGCCCTGCACCGCCTGGATCTGGTCATAGCTGATGGCCCGATGCCAGAGGGACTGGGGGTCAAAGGTTACAACCATAGCCTGGGAGAATGTGGCATCAGTTTCCTGGCGGCCCCCGTACTGGTGGCTCAGCTCACTACCGAATTTCCTGGCTGCCTCAGCAACACGCCCTTCCTTTTCCCAAGCCCGCTTTCCTCACTGAATGCTCAACTGCATCAATGGCTGGACCACCACAGGATTTACCCGAAACTGTTTGGCGAGTTTGATGACAGCGCGCTGATGAAAGCCTTTGGACAGGCGGGCAAAGGGGTATTCATGGTCCCTTCCGCCATTGCATCAGAAATACAACAGCAGTTCAGGGTTGAGCAGATCGGTTCCACAGAAGAAATCCGGGCCACCTATTATGCCATTTCCACCGAAAGGCGACTTTCGAATCCGGCAGTGATAGCGATCAATCGTTCGGCACAGAACTGGCTAAAGACCTGAATCGATGCTTCAGGCGTACAACTCTGACCATAAAGGAGGTTCGTCATGTTTGGTTTGTTTCGTAAAGATCCTGCAAAGAAGCTGCAAAACGACTACGAAAGTATTTTGTCAGAAGCAATGATCGCTCAGCGAAACGGAGATATACGCACCTACTCCGAGCTGAGCGAAAAAGCCGAGGCCATCCGCCTGAAAATTGCGGCGATTCAGGCGGAATCCGGGAAAAGCTAGTACAGGCTGAGACGGGCTGTGTCAGGCATCCATAAAGTCGTTGCCCACTCCCGTCACTATCATGTCAACGGTCGCCGTGGATCGTGCCCCGTGACTGTCGCTGACCGTGTACTCGACTGAAGATACCGCCGTTTCCCCGGCATTCAGATAAGCGAAGTCGTTTTCAGCTCCGAGCCGCGCACGTCCATCGGCATAGATCTGGAAAGTACCTCCGTCTGACCCCGAGACCGTTATGCTGTTTCCGGACAAAGCCTGACCGTTGACCTCAACAATGGTCACGGCGTCGCCGTCCGCATCGACATCGTTGGCAATCAGACGCTTGTCGCCGAAGATATTCAGCGCATAGAAAAAGCTGCCCTCCCGCACCAGATATTCGTCATCCAGCGCAACCGGGCCATTGTTGGTACCGACGATGGTTACATAGGCAGCCCCGAAATCAGACCCGCCATTTCCATCCGAAACATTGTACAGCAGGTGCTCTGTCACCTGTTCGCCAACCGCCAGAAAATCGAAATCTCCTTCGGTATGGAATTCAGCGGTGCCATCACTTTCCACTATCCAGTAACCACCAAACTCACCATCCACGGGTTGTCCGACGTTGCTGGCCTTGCGCTCTACCTTACTGATCTCGAGTGTGTCTCCCGGATTGGCATCCGTGTCGTTATCCAGCAAATTGCCCAGTGAGATGACCGTGTCATCTTCGGAACCGCTGCCAAAATCGTTGCCCGCTACCGGGTCTACGTTGAAAGCCGGTGGCTGATTGATCCCCTCGATAAGCACTTCCACCGTCGCCTCGCTGGTACTGCCGTTCCCATCACTGGCAACATAGGTGAATGTTTCTGTCGCCGTCTCACCTTCAGCAAGGTCATCAAACTGGCCGTCCGGATCATAGCTGAGCGTCCCATCGTTATTGATGGTCACCTTGCCTTTCAGACCGGTGGTATCCACGGACAGTACGCTGAGCTCGTCGTTATCAATATCGACATCATTTTCGAGGACCTCGATGACCACGGCAGTGGCCTCATCGGTGACGGCCTCATCATCAAAGGTGGTGACTTCATCGTTGGTTCCGGTCACGACCATATCAACAGTCGCTGTTGAGCGCTCGCCGTGACTGTCCTCAACGGTGTATTCAATCGACGTGACCAGACTCTCTCCAACAGCGAGTGAATCAAAGCCGCTTTCCGCGCTCAAACGTGCACGGCCATCGCTGTAAATCTGGAAAAGCCCGCCATTGGAGCCTTCGACCGTCATGCTGTTGCCGGTCAGAGCCTGGCCATTCACGGCAACAATGTTCAGCACATCGCCGTTGTCATGCTCAATATCGTTACCAACCAGCCGCTTGTCACCACTCAGATTCAAAGCGACAAAAAAGCTGTCTTCTGCGACCCCGTATTCATCATCGACAGCTACTGGCGCGTCGTTGCTGCCTGTGAGGGTGACATAGGCTGCACCATATTCGGTACCGCCCTTGCCATCTGACACGGTGTACAAAATGGTTTCGGTGATCTCTTCACCTTCTGAGAGAAATTTGAAATCGCCATCCGGGTGAAATTCTGCGTTACCATTGCTGTTGATGATCCAGTAACCACCATTGTTGCCCGCAACCGGTTCTCCCACTTTGCTGGCCCGTTTGTCGACTTCACTCACGACCAGCGCGTCTCCATCCGGATCGCTGTCGTTCAGCAGTACATTTCCAATCGCAATAACCGCATCATCTGCCGAGCCAGCGCCAAAGTCATTTTCGGTTTCAGGGGGCTGATTATCCGCACTGCTGGCAGTGGCAGGGCCGCCTGATTCATCGGTACGGTCGAGTGAGAAGGTGGTGTTTTCTGTTTCTTGCACTGAACGGTTTCGCTCGGTGTCAGTCGTTTCCAGAAGGGTTTCCCGGTTGGGTTTTCTCTTGCGTTCTGTCATGGCTGATTATCCTTATCGCCTGTTCCTGCTCTTGAAAGCACTTTTTTATATGTCCCAGCCTTATCCGGAAACGTGAAGCCTGTTTTACCGGATACTTCCTTGCCTGGAGCCTTGTCAGCGTTTCATATTAGCCAGTCGCAATTCGCCTTTACTGTGCCACGGTCGACACTTTGGGAGGGCTGTAGGCTACGGCCCGCTTTCTTGAAAAAACTGATACTTCTCAGACAGGACAGGCCCATTAATCCTTGACCCCTTTTTCCTCCCAACGGATCATGAGTCAGCAAAAACCTGCGAACTTATCGGACCCCCAAACATGTTGGATTACTTTGCTCTTTTCCTGCTGCTCTTCGTGGCAGTCGTCATCTTTTACGGCATCATTGTCATACACGACATTCCCTATGAAATTGCGAAACACCGGAATCACCCCCATCAGGATTCCATCCATGCCGCAGGATGGATCAGTCTGTTTACCCTGCATGTGTTATGGCCTTTCCTGTGGATCTGGGCGACTCTCTATCGGGAGGACAGAGGCTGGGGCTTCTCTGATCAGGCCAGCCCCAAGACCCACATCCTGAAGCTGGAAGCCGAACTGACAGAGCTCAAACAGCGTATTGCCTCTCTGGAGGAGTCTCGTCCCCAGCCGGCTAAAACCGACGGAGGGGATGCCTGATGGATCTGTTACTCATCCTGACCTACACCGCCATTTGCGTTGCGGTCTTCAAGTTCTTCAAGATCCCACTGACCAAGTGGACCGTGCCCACGGCGGTACTCGGTGGCATTGCTCTGATCGGTACTCTCATCTTTGTGATGAATTACAACCACCCCTACTCTGAGGTGGCACGAGTCTATTACACCACAACGCCTATCGTGCCTTCCGTGAGTGGCCGGGTAATCAGCGTGGATGCGCAGCCCAATATCCTGATGAACGAGGGCGACGTCATATTTCAGATCGACAAGGCCCCCTTCCAGAGTGCGGTTGACTCGGTCAGCGCCCGTCTACAATCCGCACAGCAGGATCTTAAGCGACAGGAAGAACTGGATCGTAAAAAACTCGGCACAAAGCGGGATCTGGATAATGCCCGGGCCATGGTCAAGGACCTGGAAGGCCAGCTGGCCAAAGCCGAGTTCGATCTGGAGCAGACGACGGTGCGGGCGCCTGGAGAAGGTTTCGTCACCCAGTTGGCTCTGAGGCCCGGCATGTATGCCGCCTCACTCCCACTGCGTCCGGTGGTGGTATTCATTCATCGTGAGAACGCCCACAGCGTTGGCTGGTTCCGGCAAAACAGCCTGCTGAGACTGATGCCGGGTGATGAAGCCGAGATCGCCTTTGACGGCATTCCCGGTAAAGTTTTCGAGGGGCGGGTCAAACAGCGCCTGCCGGCGCTTGCAGAAGGCCAGATACAGGCCAATGGCATGGTGCTGGGGGTAAATGTGGGAGAGGCTCCCGGCAGGATCGCAGTAGAAATCGAAATTACGGATCCCGATTTTGCCGAGTATGCCGGCATCTTGCCCGGGGGGGCCTACGGTCAGATGGCCATCTACAGCGAGCACGCCCATCATGTGGCGGTGATGCGGAAAATCCTGTTGCGCATGTCAGCCTGGATGAATTATCTGTTTCCGTTTCACTAATCAATAATGACTCTGTTCCTGTCCCTCTTTCCCATCGCCCTGCTCATCTGGCTGATGGTGAAGAAAAACAGCCTGCCTTCTGCCCGAGCGCTGCCACTGGTGGCGCTGATTCTTTATGGTCTGAAACTCACCTGGTTTGGCTCAGACATGGTGGAAGTGCATGCCACGGTAATCGCCGGCCTGCTCACTGCGCTGACCCCGATTCTGATTATCTGGGGCGCCATTTTCCTGTTCAAGACACTCGAGTATTCGGGCAGCATGGACGTGCTGCGAGCCTGGCTGAATGGCGTCACGGAAAACCGGGTTGCACAGCTGATGATCGTCGGCTGGGCTTTTCCTTTCCTGATCGAAGGAGCCAGCGGCTTCGGCACACCCGCCGCACTGGCGGCGCCGATTCTTGTCGGACTGGGCTTCAGGGCTGTTCCTGTGGCCATGCTGTGCCTGGTCATGAATAGTGTACCGGTCTCTTTCGGTGCCGTGGGTACACCGACCTGGTTCGGTTTTGGGGAGCTGCCGCTCAGCACAAACGAGGTGCGCGAGATTGGCTACAAATCCGCCATCATCCACAGTGTCGCAGCGCTGATCGTGCCGCTACTGGCCCTTCGCCTGCTGGTTGGTTGGAGGGAAATCCGTCAGAACCTGGTTTTCATATATCTCAGCATCCTGAGTTGCTGTCTGCCCATGCTCCTGTTGTCTTTCTTCACCTTTGAATTTCCATCCATCATCGGAGGCCTTTGTGGCCTGGTTATTAGCGTTCTGCTGGCACGCAAGCAGCTAGGTCTCAGGAAGAGCGTATCCAGCAGCATCGACGCCCCGAAAAGCCGCGTAAAGCCGGCTGCCCTCATACGTGCCGCCTTCCCGCTTTGGGGAACCGTACTGGTCCTGATGCTTACCCGTATCCACCAATTGGGTATGAAGGGCTTCCTTACCGATGCCACACCGGTCGCTGAGGTAACGCTAGGCCCCTTGGGTGAACTTAGCATCAGCGCGTCTTTGGTGCTCAGCCTGCATGATATCCTTGGCACCCCTGTTTCCTGGACCCATAGCCTGCTTTACGTCCCTTCAATCCTGCCTTTCATCGCCATTTCCCTTTTGGCTTTCCTGTACTTCCGCATGGCGAAATCCGCCATGCTAAGGGTCTGGTCAGATTCAAGCCGGCAGATGAAAGCACCCGTGTTTGCACTCATGGGCGCCCTGGTGATGGTTAAACTGCTGATGATGGATGGCGAACAAGCCAACACCCTGATTATCGGTCAGGCGCTGGCGGACTGGGTCGGTGAGTACTGGGGACTGGGTGCGGCTTTCCTGGGGGCTTTGGGTTCTTTCTTTTCCGGCTCAGCCACAATATCGAACCTGACTTTCGGGGGTATCCAGGATGCTATCGCGCTTTCCAAAGGTCTCGACCGAACCACCATACTCGCGCTTCAGTCTGTCGGCGGTGCTATGGGCAATATGGTTTGTATTAACAACATCGTGGCCGTCTGTTCGGTTCTGGCGATACAGAATGAAGAGGGGCGCATACTGAAAAAGACCGCGGTACCCATGTTGGTTTACGGTCTTTGCGCTGCAGGCGTCGGGCTATTTTTATGACTTTTCTGGCATAAAGGCCACCAAAGCGCCAACAGGACAAACCCCTGCATCCAGACGAGCCCCGGCATCCAGGCGGCTTCTGGTAGCCCGGTCCAGAGCAGCATACTGAATGGGCACCAGAAGCTTGGGATCGCTCTTTGAGAAAGCGGCAAGAGAACCCGGTTAAGCACTCCGACCCTCTGCACCGGGCTTACCTGTCGGCAATGCAACCACAGGGCATAGAATGCCACTGTCATATCCGGGCTGAGGCCAGGCAGCTGCCGCTGTGACGCTCCCAGAATAAGGTACCCGATCAAACCGAGTGAGACGATCCGGTGAGCGGCCTTTTGCCACTGAGTCCCCACAAGCGTTTCACATTCGCGCAATCTCAAGGCCAATGGAAAAGACTGAAGTCCCTTCAGGCGAGCACCCAAAAGGGCAACGAGTATCAGCGCCTGAAGCAGGAACAGCCAACCCAGCCAGTCACCAATCCAGACCAGTTCATTCAGCAAATGAAAAAAATAGGTGAATGCACAGAACATCCAGAGGTAGGCCAGCGCAATCACAGAAGCCAGGTGTCTGCGCAACAGCATAAGCGCGGCGCAAACCAACAAGGCATACAAGGTCCAACCCTCGAGGGCCTGCCACTGACGTTCTGAGAGGTGGGCAAAGACTTCTGCATTGACCGAAAAGAAGTCCTGAAGCTGATAGTCCAGCCAGTCGGACATGATCAGGCGGGCCGCATGCCACGTAAACCCGGCTGCCTGGACAGGTAATTCAGCAACTCACGACGCAGTGGCTCGTCCGGCAAGCTACCCGTCAACGCCCCCATATTCTCACGCATGTGTTCCAGTCTTGAGGTTGCCGGAATCGCACAGGTCACCGCCGGGTGAGAAGTGATAAATTTTAGTAGCAGCTGAGGCCAGTTCGTGCACTGCACAGACCCTGCCCAGTCTGGCAAAGCGATCTGCTGCCTTTGGAGATCATCGATCAGTTGCCCTCCATCAAAAGGCCGGTTCACAATCACGGCTATGCCGCGATCCCGGGCCAGCGGCAGAAGACGATCTTCCACCGCACGATCCCTGGCGTTATAGGTCAACTGGACAAAGTCCAGCGGATACTTGCGCATGATCTGTTCAAGATCGCTGTGCCGGCGCCCATGGGAGGTGGTAATACCCACATAGCGCAGTTGGCCTTTGGCTTTCATCTCCATCAGGACGGGCAAATGGGCTTCCCAGGCGAGCAGATTGTGTACCTGCATCAGTTCAAAGGACGTGAGGCCCCAAAGATCGGCCGATTCGTCATACTGTCTCCGGGTGGCAGCCTCCTCGTAGGTCCATATCTTGTCGGCAGGGAAAACCTTGTCAGTCAGATTGGCTCCCTCCTTGTTCAGCACGTTCAGACAGTGTCCGATGACTTCACGGGATGAACCATACATGGGGGAGCTGTCTATACACTCACCGCCGGACTGCAGGAAGTGCCTCAGTATTTCAACACGTTGCGCCAGCAAAGCAGGTGAACTACCCACATTAAAGGTACGCCAGGTCCCCATGCCGATGCTGGAAAGTCTGTCACCGGTGGCGGGTATCGGCTTGCGGATGGGGGCGTGGCCGGAGTCAGCGTAAGCGATGCCACCGTTCAGCAGGGCCGGAACAGACGACGCCAAAAGCAGCCCGCCACTCAACCCAAGACACTGACGCACGAATTCGCGGCGTTTCATGGTCAACGGTTTATTTCGCATGATGCTGTGCATAATCACTTTACGGACACTTCTTTCCTGAAGATTAGTCCTGCCAAAACTAAAAAAAACGCCCCAAAAATGCCAGTTTGTCTACACTCAGAAAATGAACCTGGGAGACCACCTGCGCACAGCCCTCTTTGCCATTCTTTATGTCTGGGGAGTTGGGACGTCTTCCGTTTGTGCCAGTGCGGAAGAAACTCAGCCGCCTGAGATGGATATTCTCTCCATCGCATTCAGCGATTTCCCTCCCTACGCCATAGAAGCCGGGGTGGCGTTTCCGCAACACCAGAAGGAAGATTGCCAGTATCCCGAGCACAGCGGCTACGGAATCGATGTAGATTTTCTGATTGCTGTGGCAGATGAAGCCGGTTTCCGACACCAGCTAAGCTTCTATCCTCATGCAAGACTGGCGCGGCAACTTGAAACCGGTCATCTGGATGGAACCGCCGGCTTCTTTTATGCCATCGCCAACGGAAAACCCAAGCATCAGTACATATTGTACGACCTCGGGGGAGCTACCCATCTGTATCTCAAGACCGACCGGGCGAAGCAACTGACCGAACAACATCAACTGGCAGACCTGAGAATCGCCATGGTGCGGGGAGAGGCCTTTCACAATGACTTCCTGAATGCGGCGCTTGCAGAAGGCGGGCTATCGCCGGCTTATGCCGTTGCGACCGATTATCAGCAGTTGTTCCGGTTACTGGATGCTGGCCGGGTAGATGCTATTGCCGCCAACAATGTTCTGGGACAGTACATCATTCAAAGCGAAGGCTATGCCGATATCGCCGCCAGCCCCTTGTCATTTCCCTATGGCAAGGACCCCGTTGAAGACGGGATCTACATAGCCCTCAGGCGAGATCTCCCTGCAGCCCACGTTGAACGGCTGAGGGCAGCAACCGAAAAGCTGCTTGAAGCCGGGGTTTTCCATTGTATCCGCCTGAAGTACGGTATCCTGAGCAATAATCATTAGGGCTGCTTACCCTCCTGCAAAGCCTGTCGGGTTATCAGGCCGGTTCGAGCGCCAGAAACGCCTCCAGTTCCCTGGCTCGCGCCTGGGCATCCCTGAACCCGAGAGCGATCAGATCGCGACAGAAGTCGCGGTCAAACAGCAGGTAACTGGCAATGCTGGCAGCGCCCTCCCCCTTCTCCAGGTGCCGGCCGAGGGCACGACGGATGAGTCCTGGGAGGCGCTTGAGGTACTTGCGGGCAATTTCATGAATCGCTACGGAAGGGGAGATTTCCAGAATCGGCAAAGGTCGATACTCCGATGGCAGAGCCTCCCATTTTTCCGGGGGCAACACCTCCAGGAACTGATTGATCAGTTCCAGTCGCTCAATGTCGTAGTCCAGTGTATCAACAAACATGCCGTTCAGGATGTTTTCCATGATCTGCCCCATATTCGGAACCTGAATCGATGACGGATTCCGGCTCCGGACCTGGCGGTTGGCAGACAGCCCAATGGCGAGAACAGAACTTGCTCCCAGGTGAATTGCCGGGCTCAGATGTCCCATCTGACGGGTCACGCCGTCGCCATAGTAGGCACCCCCGATCTGTACCGGCGGAAAAATGGTCGGTATGGCGGCTGAAGCCATGACGTGTGTCAGCTCCAATTCTGTGCGCTTGCCACACCGCTGGTCACGATGTGCCCATTCGTGGATTGCTTCATGCCCTTCAAAAAAACAGATATTGCGACCGCTGTCGTAGTTACAGGCATTGATGCCGACCGCATGGATCGCACCACGGGCGATGCTGGCACGGACCTGTTCGTAGTCAATCAGCTGCTCCAGAAAGTTACGAAGCGGTCTATTGTCCAGCATCGCGGTCCCCTGGGATCCGGGATCGCCAGTCACGGCATCCCGCAGAAATCGGGTCATACTGCCAGAGAGCCCCAGCATGTCAGCCCGGTAAATCTGATCCGGGTGCACTTCTCCCCAGGTATGTTCCAGGTGATCGACTGTGTGCCGGAACTGACCTTTGCCGCCGGCCATGCTGAGGGCATTGATGGCGCCTGCAGACGTTCCGACAATTATCCGGAAGGGGTAGTCGATACCCGGAAACTGGTTAGAAATGGCGCGTAGAACCCCGACCTGGTAGGCAGCCCTCGCGCCGCCTCCAGCCAGAATCAGTGCGGGTTTGCTATTGTCTGTCATCTGTATCCCCGATCTTGCTGTCTGCTTCAGCATATCGCTGAGTCTGCAGGGGATAACATGACGCAGGTTAGATTTCGGGAGCCTTTCGGAGAATTCAAACGCTCGTTTGACTTTTCTGAAGAGCGAGGACTATACTCGCGCACCTTTTAACCAGTTTCTTCGGTCCTGGACGATATGATGTATTTCGCCCGAGTATCGACATACTGTCGACGTGCCCGACTCCCCTTCGGCGGACCGGCCAGTCACGCTATCCGGGTTGCGCTGCTTGCGCTGCTTGCGGCTATCCTGCCTCCATCCACCCTGTCAGCAGTGCATGGCACCACCGCGCTGTACCCCAGCGACGCACCAACTCCGGCACCGTTGCGTCATGAGAACGCTCTGGTTTCAGTGCGCATTGACAGCATCGCTGCAAGCCAATCTGCCCTTTTCGATACCCCGGATACAGATCCGGAGTTCCCGGTCGCCGGGATGACAGGTATTCGCCCCATATCAGTGCAAACTACGACGCATCCAGGCAGTTGGCCCCTGCCAGTGTATCCGACCCACAGGTATTCAGAAGCCCGCGCTCCACCCGCTATCAGCGCCTGAGCATTTCAGTGATTTCCGGGGCCATCCAAAAGACAGGCTCCGACTCGCATCCATAAAACCTTCGAGGAGACCAAAAGTCATGTCCAGGCAAATTGCCGAGGTCGTGGTGGTCGGTGGCGGCATCATGAGTGCCACACTTGCCATGCTGATCCGTCAGCTCGAGCCCGACTGGGCCATCACCATGATCGAAAGATTACCCGGGGTGTCGGAGGAAAGTTCCGATGGCTGGAATAATGCAGGAACCGGGCACGCCGGCTACTGTGAGCTGAACTACACACCAGGCAGCGGCCAGCAGATTGATATCAGCAAGGCCCTGCAGATCAATGCCCAGTTTGAAACCTCCCTGCAATGGTGGGCCTCGCTGGTGCAGGCCGGCGTTATTGAGCAACCCACAGACTTCATCCGCAAGGTGCCGCATTACAGCTATGTCTGGGGTGATCAGGACGTCGCTTTCCTGCGCCAACGGCAGGCTTTGATGAGTCAGCATCACTTGTTCCAGGATATGGAATTTTCCGATGAGGCCCGTCAGTTGGAAGCCTGGATGCCACTGGTCATGCGCAATCGCGACAACAAGGGGCCGGTTGCGGCCACCCGCGTAGACTACGGGACTGATGTCGATTTTGGCGCCCTGACGCGCAGCCTGGTCAAAGAACTGGCGCGTAGTCCGAATACCGAAATACTGACCGGCACGCAGGTGAATGGTCTTCGAAAGAATGGGGATCACTGGGTACTGGATCTGCAGCCTCTCAGTGGCGGTGAACCCCAGACCCGGGCAGCGCGCTTTGTCTTCCTCGGTGCCGGGGGTGGTGCTTTGCCATTGCTGCTGAAGAGTCAGATACCCGAAGCACGGGGTTATGGCGGCTTCCCGGTATCGGGTCAATGGCTCGCCTGTAGTAATCAAGCGCTGGCTGAGGAGCATGCCGGCAAGGTCTATGGCAAAGCGGCCATTGGTGCGCCGCCCATGTCCGTTCCGCATCTGGATACCCGGGTGATTAATGGAGAAGCATCGCTGTTGTTCGGCCCCTTTGCCGGGTTTACTACCCGCTTTCTCAAAAAGGGCTCGCCTCTGGACCTCTTCAAATCTATCCGACCCAGTAATCTGGGCCCGATGATATCCGTCAGCCTGCAGCACCTGGACCTGACCCGCTACCTGATTCGCGAAGCACGCCAGTGCCATGCCGAGCGCATGCATACCCTCAAGCAGTATTACCCGGAAGCACGTGGCGAAGACTGGCACCTGGAAAGGGCTGGTCAGCGGGTACAAATCATCAAGCGCGACGAGAATGGTCGCGGAAAGCTGGAGTTCGGCACGGAAGTCGTGGCAGCGGGAGATGGCTCACTGGCCGCGTTGCTGGGCGCTTCCCCGGGCGCCTCTGTCTCGGTGGACGCCATGCTCAACGTTCTGCGACGTTGCTTTCCGAAGCGCTTTGAGGGCCAGTGGTCCGAATCGCTGCGGGAGTGGATCCCGCAGTCTACCCAGGAAATTCTCAGCAGCCCGACAGAGGCTGCGTCAGTGCGTCGACACGTGCTGGAAACATTAAAAATCAAATCGTGAGCGAAAGGAGAAAAC